>JBAUWM010000329.1:0-4890 GCA_049583775.1 Nocardioides sp. | reverse complement strand
GGGCTGAGGCCGGGCGCCACCGCCGAGCGCGTGTGGTTCTTCAGCCAGGGGCGGCTGCGGCCGGCCTGGCTCACCTTCACTGAGCCCAGCCCTCGGGCCGGTTTCCAGCACGTGGTCGATGCGACCTCGGGGCGCACCCTGCTGCGCCGCAGCACCGTCAACTTCGAGCGTGGAGCCGCTCTGGTGCACGAGAACTACCCCGGGGCCAGCGGCGACGCCTCGGGCGGAAAGCAGCACCGGGTGAACCTGTTCCGCCTCGGCTTCCTGCCGAGCAACGCCACCTGGCTGCGGGGCCGGTACGCCAGCGTGTGGGCCGACCTGAACGACGACAACAGAGTGCAGGCGCGGGAGAAGACCGCCGTGCCCGGCGTCAAGGGCCGGGCCCAGTTCCCGCTCCGGCACTTCCGCACCGCCTCCGGGCAGGTGCGGTGCTCTCCGGAGTACCGCTGCACCTGGGACCCGAGCACCCCCGGTTCCTGGAAGCGGAACATGAACCAGGAGGGCGTGCAGGGGCTCTACGCCATCAGCCGGTTCGCGCAGTGGCTCGCCAAAGCCCCCATCGGCTTCACCCAGGCGATGGGCAGCTTCGACCGCCGCGACGGCGACCAGGTGAACACCCACATCCTCGACGGGGCCGACCTAGACAACGGTCTGCCCGACGGCCAGCACGTCAACAATGCCTCGTTCAACACCCGCCCCGATGGCAAGCCCGGCGTGATGACCCTGTACCTCAATGTCGGACCGTTCCTGGCCGCCGGAGCAACCCAAGCGATGGACAACATCGCGCACGAGTACGCCCACGGACTCTCGAACCGGCTCGTGGTCGACTCCTCGGAGACCTCGACCCTGCGCAGCTACCAGGCCCGCGGCATGGGTGAGGGGTGGAGCGACTTCTACTCCTTCGACTACCTCGTCGCGCGGGGTCTGCTCGACCAGAGCAACGCGGTCTCCGGAGAACTGCTCTACGACCGGTACCTCGACCGCAACACGCCACTGACCCGCACGCAGGCGATCGACTGTGCCATCGGTGCCACCGGCGAGAACTGCCAGCAGCTCGACGGCGTCAGCGAGGGTGGCTACACCTACGGCGACATCCCGCGCCAGCTCGGCACCGAGGTGCACAACGTGGGCGAGATGTGGGCCCAGACGCTGTGGGAGGTCAGGCAGAAGCTCGGCCGCACGGCCGCGGTTCGCATCATCACCTCAGCGATGACCCTCTCGCCCGACGACCCGTCGCTGCTCGACATGCGCAATGCGATCGTGCAGGCCGACCGCACGATCTACGACGGCGACCATGAAGGGGCCCTGTGGACGATCTTTGCGGCCCGCGGCCTCGGCTACTTCGCCGCGTCGATCGACTCTGCTGACGCCGCACCGGTGGAGAACTTCAGCCCACCGCCGCCAGCCGACGCCCTGCCCGGAACCCTGAGTGGCGTCGTCCGCGACGCCGCCGGAGCACCCGTGTCCGATGCCGTGGTGCTGGTGGCCGGGTTCAGCGCGGTAGCAACCACCGACGAGAACGGCACCTACACGATCGAAGGCCTGGCTCCCGGCACCTATCCGAAGGTGATCGCTCGCGCTGCGGGCTTCGAGCCCGACGTCGCCGAGGCCACAGTCACTGCCAATGAAACCGCAACCGTCGACTTCGTCATCCGCCGCGACTGGGCCGCCTCCAGTGGCGGCGCCCACGTGGCCTCGTTCGACGGACCCGACTACACGAAGTTCGGCTGCGGCCCCGCCAACGCGCTCGACCTGTCGTCGGGCACGGGTTGGGGCAGCATCACGACCGACAGCGAGGACAACCAGGCCGACTCCGCCGAGGACGTCGTGCCCAAGTCGCTGGTCATCGAGCTGCCCGAGACGATCGACATCACCTCGTTCGCCGTCGACCCGACCGCCACGTGCGGCGACGGCGGCAGCTCGTCGACCGCCGACTACCGGTTCGAGGTCTCCACGTCAGCCGACGGGCCGTGGACAGAGGTGGCCAGCGGCACCTTCACGGAGGCTGACCAAGGCTCGCTCGTTCCGGTGCCGGCCACGGTGCCGGCAGCTCAGCGCTACGTGCGCTACACGATGCTCTCGCCCCAGGTGCCCGACTTCGCCGAGTGCCCGGAGGGCTTCGACGGGTGCCAGTTCATGGACACCACGGAGGTCGCGGTCTACGCCGACTGACGGTGACCCCAGCACCAGCCTCCCCGACGGCCTGCGAGACGTAAGAGGTCACGACCTCACGAGACACCGTGCGAGGTCACCCACGCAACGATTTTCTCGGCGAGCTCGGGGCGACACACGATCAGGTCGGGCAGGTAGACGTCGTCCTGGTTGTAGCGCAGGGGCGTGCCGTCGATGCGGCTGGTGAACAGACCAGCTGCCCGGGCCACTGCGACCGGTGCGGCGCTGTCCCACTCGTACTGGCCGCCGGCGTGCACGTAGGCGTCGGTCAGGTCGCGTGCAACTGAGAGCACCTTGACCCCGGCCGAGCCCATCGCCACCAGCTCGGCGTCGAGCTCGCGCGCCAATCCGTGCACGAACTCAGGCGGACGGCTGCGGCTGACGGCGATTCGCGGCTTCGCGCTCGTGCTGGGTGGCACGACGGGAGGCTGACCCGTGTTGAACGTCTCACCCAGCGCTGGCTGGGCCACGGCTCCGGCGATCAGGTCGTCGGCCGACCTCGCCCACAGCGCCACGTGCACGGCCCAGTCGTCGCGCGGGGGCTCGGAGAACTCGCGGGTGCCGTCGAGCGGGTCGACGATCCAGACGCGCTCGGCCTGAAGTCTGTCGACCTTGTCGGTCGTGCTCTCGGGGCCCTCCTCGGAGAGCACGGCGTCTCCTGGCCGGTGCTCGGCCAGCAGCCGCATCAGCAGCTCGTGAGCCGCCTGGTCGCCGGCGTCCTTGAGCTCACGGCCCTCGAGTCCCTCGGCGCGCACCTCGAGCAGGCGTTGTCCGGCCTCCTCGGCCAACCACGTGGCGAGCACGTGATCATCGGTGGCGGCGGCTGCTGGCGGGGTGCTGGGGGTGTACGTCACGGCGGCCACCCTACTGAGCGGGTCAGGAGTTGAACTTCTGCTGGGTGCGTTCTAGACCCTCAGCGATCAGCGACTCGACGGCGTCGGCGGCCGAGTCGACCTGGAAGGGCAGCTCCTTGAGCTCGACCGTGGAGTAGTTCGACAGCACGAAGTCGGCGACGTCCTGGCGGCCAGGGGGTCGCCCGATGCCAGCGCGCACGCGGTAGAAATCCCCGGTTCCGAACGACGACCGCATTGACTTCAGGCCGTTGTGCCCGTTGTCGCCGCCACCGAGCTTGACGCGCAGCGTGCCGAAGCCGATGTCCAGCTCATCGTGGATCGCCACGATGCGCTCGGGCGGCACCTTGTAGAAGGTAGCCAGCGCCTTGACCGGCCCACCCACCTCGTTCATGTAGGAGCGGGGGCGTGCGAGCACGACGCGAGGCGCGGGCACACCGGCGGGGGCGAGCCGTCCCTCGACGACGTCGGCCCGGCCGCTCTTGTGCGCCCGAAAGGGCGCGCGCATGCGCGACGCCAGCTCGTCGGTCACGAGGTAACCGATGTTGTGCCGGTGCCCGGCGTACTTCTCCCCTGGGTTGCCGAGGCCGACAACCAGCCAGACGTCACCGGTGGACATGTCGGCCCCTTCAGGAACGGTCGCAGGAGAGACCAGTCGCCCCAGGTACCACCTGAGGCGACGCAGGAGGATCACTCCTCCGTCGCCGGGGCTTCCTCGCCGCCGGCCTCAGCGGCCTCGTCGGTCTCGTCGCGCTCGATGCCGGCCTCGGCCTCAGCCTCTTCCAGCTCAGCCTCGGCGGCTTCGGCACTCTGCTGCTCGGTGATGTTCACGATCAGCGTGTCGGCGTCGAGCAGGAGCAGCGAGCCCGTGGGAAGCGTGAGGTCGGACGCCAGGATCTGGGTTCCGGCGGGCAGCCCGTCGATCGAGACCTCGATGGTCTCGGGGATGTTCGTAGCCTCGGCCTCGAGCTGGATGGTGCTGGTGCCGACCACGACGATCGTCTCGCGAGCAGCGTCACCGACCAGGTGCACGGGCACCTCGACGGTGACCTTCTCGCCCTTGATGACAGCGACGAAGTCGATGTGCTCGAGCGTGCGGCGGATCGGGTCGACCTGAACCTGCTTGGTCAGCGCGAGCTGCGACGTGCCCTCGATGTCGAGCTCGAGCAGGGCGTTGGCGCCGGCGTGCTTGAGCGCCATCATCGTGGTGTGGCCCGGCAGGGTCACGTGGATCGGGTCCTTGCCGTGACCGTAGATGACGGCGGGGATCTTGTTGTCGCGGCGGATGCGGCGGGCAGCACCCTTGCCGAACTCCGAACGGGTCTCGGCCTGAATCTTCTCGGCAGCCATGGTGGATCTCCTCTGGTGTGATCGAAACGTCAAGGGCCAGGGCCGGAAAGCAGAAGAACGCCGCGCGACAGCGCGGCGTTCGTGAAGTTCACGTACAGCCGGCCCTGTCGATCACGGAGCAACCGCTCCCTCGCCGAGGCAACCTCCGGAACTCTAGACGTCCAGGTCACCAGGCGCGAATCGGGCATGCCGCTCACGTGGATTTCGACACGCCTGTCGCGACTTCGTTCCTCAGTCGCGGGCTTGCTCAATCTCCCGCGTAACGCGCCTTCGCTCGTGCCTCGCGAAGCCGCTACGCGTGACCATCAAACATGGAGGTGACGGAGCCGTCCTCGAAGACCTCGCGGATGGCGCGCGCCACGAGCGGGGCGATCGAGAGGATGGTGAGCTTGTCGAACTCGCGGTCGGGCGAGATCGGCAGCGTGTTGGTGACGATCACCTCGACGGCCGGTGAGTTCTTCAGACGGTCGACGGCCGGGTCGGAGAGGATCGGGTGGGTCGCGGCGATCACCACCCC
>JBAUWM010000328.1:0-2104 GCA_049583775.1 Nocardioides sp. | reverse complement strand
GTGTTGGCGTTGCGCACCAGGAACTCCGACGTGTGGGGCGGCGACATCGCGACACCGATCGATGCGGTGAGGGTGAACACGCCGCCCGACGACAGGGTGACAGGTACCGCGAGACACGCGTGCAGGTCTCGGGCGATGGCTACGGCAGCCTCGTTATCGACGTCCTCGCAGATGACGAGGAACTCGTCTGCGCCGAGACGGGCGACCGTGTCCGACGGGCGCACGCACGTCTTGAGCCGGTCAGCCACCAGAACCAGGACGTCGTTACCCGCGGCGTGGCCGTGGGCGTCGTTTAACACCTTGAACTGGTCGAGGTCGACGCAGAACGCTGCGGTGCCCGTGGTCTCGCGATCGAGCGCGCGCGTGAGGCGGTCCATCAGCAGCTTCCGGTTCGGCAGACCGGTCAGGCTGTCGTAGACAGCGGCCCGGCGCAGCTCGTTCTCGAGCTGCCTGGTGCGGGTCACGTCGGTCAGCATGGCGAGAAACCCGGCCTGGCCGTCGACCACGGAGTCGATCGGAGCCACCGCGATCCACAGCGTGCGGGCGGTGCCGTCCGGGTGCTGGTAGGGAAGCTCGAAGCGGTCAGGGCCGCGTCCGCTGCGTCGTGCGTGCCGGTCCCTCACGAGCTGGTATTGCAGAGGGTCAAGCAGGGCCTCGAGGGACTGTCCGCGGACGTCGCTGGTCGCAACGCCGAGGATCTCGCCCATCCGGTCGTTGACGTAGACGGTGGTGCCCTCATCGGTGCCCAGCCACAGACCCTCGTCGAGATTTTCCGCGATTGTGCGGTAGAGGGAGACCGAGGCCGTCAGCTCCGTCTCGACCGCGATGCGATCGGTGATGTCACGGAGGTTGCACACGATGCCGCCGATCGGGGTGTCGAGGCAGTTGTGCATGGTCTCCTCCACCCACCGCCATTCGCCGGCTGCGTTGCGGACCCGAAGCACCGCGGTCTCGGTTGCTCCCCCTGCTGCAACCCGAGCGAAGACAACCTTCATCCGCGCGAGGTCGTCCGGGTGGATGAAGTCCCACCCCTCAAAGGCGACGACGTCGTCGCTGCGGTAGCCGAAGACCTTCCAGACCCCAGGGGAGACGTAGACCATGAGGCCGTTCGCATCGGCGATGATGGCGACGTCGGAGGCCCGCTGACCCAATGCGGCGAAAAAGTCGTTCTGCCGCTGGTAGCGATCGTCGGGGTGAGGTTGCTCCACGAAGACGCAGCACAGGCAGGAGGAGTCGTCAGGCACGCCGCCGGCGAGCGACCAAGCGACGCGCAGCCGGATGGGGTCGCCATCGTCCTCTCCCGACGGACTCTCGAGCTCGAACTCGCCGGCGAGCCTGCCCCGAGCCGCCGCTGCCGGAGGAACGCAGATCGACTGGTCGCCGTCCGGCTCGCAGATCCGAGCCGGATGTCCCCACCGCGTTCCGACCAGGGACTCTACGGGTCGGCGCAGGAGACGTCCGAGAGCAGCGTTGACCTCGAGCAGATCGCCGTCGATCGTCGCCAACGCCATCGGCAGGCTCGACTCCTGAAGACCAGATAGATACCGGCAGCTCTGCTCCTGCTGGCTCATGCTCAACCACTTCCCGTGACGTAAGTGACCTAAACCACAACAACCATGTACGGCGCGCGAGTGCGGCCCGAACCCTCGTGGCGGGCGGGGCGCCGATCTCCGCGTGCGCACAAGCCACGAGCACCTTCCGGGGACGGGGGGAGGTGGGTGGCGAAGGAAATCGCGGGCCGCGACGCCATGGGTCTTCGGTCACGCACGACGGCGACATGAGTCGATCCGTGGGGCATAGTCGCGCCATGGCCTACATCTCGTGCCCTGTCTGCGCAGGACCCGTCGAGTTCGTGGGGGAGCGACCCCGCTGTCTGGTCGGTCACGCGTTCACCCCGGAGGACCTGTCCCGCAGCCTGGGAGAAGCGGCATCCCGGGCGCTATGGTCGGCTCTGCGCGCTCTGGAGGACTCCGTGGCGTCCGCGCAGTGGCGGTTGACGCAGCCCTCTCCTCCGGCCAATGCGCAGGCCATCGTCGAGGAGGCTGAGCGAGAGGCCGCGCTCGTCCGGACGCTGCTCACGGCGCGCGAGGGGCGGAGCTCGGAC
>JBAUWM010000327.1:0-2235 GCA_049583775.1 Nocardioides sp. | reverse complement strand
GTGGCGGCGTGTAGAAGGTGCCGGACTCGTGACGCCCGGTCACCAACGACTCGTGAACGGTGCCCAGCAGATCGGCAGCGCCGGGGTCGCACCACGGTTCGAGATCGGCTGCCCAGGTGCCCTCGCCGCCCGTGACACCGCGGGCCTGAGCCACCACCGCCAGCACGGCACTCCACGCGGCGCCGCGCGAACCGAGCCGGGCCTCCGCTGCGATCACGCTCTGTCGCAGCCGGTCCACGCGGGCCACCCTACGCGGGGCCACCTTGTTATAGTCACACTGACTCAAACAGGAGGATCGTGAACTACGTCAGCAAGCACCCACCTTTCGCCGTCACCGTCGACCTGGTGGTGTTCACCATTCGCGACGGTCTCCTGAAGGTGCTGCTCATCGAGCGCAGTGGCGAGCCCTTCGCCGGCTCGTGGGCCTTGCCCGGCGGCTTCGTCGAGCCCGACGAGGACGCCGAGACCGCTGCCTGGCGCGAGCTGCACGAGGAGACTGGCGTGTCTCGTTTTGCCGGTCACCTCGAGCAGCTCAAGACCTACTCGGCTCCCGAGCGCGACCCGCGCATGCGAACCGTGTCGGTGGCGCATGTGGCCTTCGCACCCGACCTCCCCGAGCCCACCGCCGGCTCGGACGCCTCCAGCGCCCGATGGTGGGCGGTCGATGACGTGCTCCCCGGTCGAGATCGTGGTTCCGCCGCTCCCCCGGCTCTGGCCTTCGATCACGCAGAGATCCTCGACGACGCCCGCGAGCGAATCCGCGCGAAGCTCGAGTACACGACCCTCGCCCTCGACTTCGTCGCCGAGCCGTTCACCCTGCCCGAGCTGCGTGGCGTCTACGCGGCGGTGTGGGGCAACCCGCCGGACCTGGGCAACTTCCGGCGCAAGGTGCTCGGCACCGAGGGCTTCGTCGTGCCCGCCGCGGACGTCGCCCCCGGGTCCGCATCGGGCTCGACCGCGGGGGGTGGCCGGCCCGCCCTGCTCTATCGCCGAGGCCACGCCACGGCCATCTGGCCACCGATGCTGCGCACGGCCGGCGAAGCGAGCGGATCGTGACCGACGTGCCGCGGCGCGTGGGGCTGTCGGTGGCCTGAGCAAGACTGTTGTCATGCCGTCCTCCGACCCGCTCGCCGCGTTCAGCGAGCCGACCCGCACATGGTTCCGTGCGGCGTTCGCCGAGCCCACCCCGGCACAGGCCGGGGCCTGGACGGCGATCGGTGCTGGCAAGCACGCGCTGGTGGTAGCGCCCACGGGTTCAGGCAAGACGTTGAGCGCCTTCCTGTGGTCCATAGACCGACTGCTCGCGGCCGATCCGCCGGCCGACAAGACCCGCCGCACCCGCGTGCTCTACATCAGCCCCCTGAAGGCGCTCGGGGTCGACGTCGAGCGCAACCTGCGGGCCCCGCTCACCGGCATCAGGCACACCGCCGACCGGTTGGGCACGCCCGTGCGCGAGCTCAGGGTCGGGGTTCGATCCGGTGACACGCCGGCCGCCGACCGCCGCCGGCTCACGACCTCGCCGCCCGACGTGCTGATCACCACGCCCGAGTCGCTGTTCCTGATGCTCACCAGCCAGGCCCGCGAGTCGCTGCGCGGCATCGACACCGTCATCGTCGACGAGGTGCACGCCGTTGCCGGAGGCAAGCGCGGGGCCCACCTCGCCCTGAGCCTCGAACGACTCGACGACCTGCTCGAACGCCGCGCCCAACGCATCGGCCTCTCCGCAACCGTGCGACCCCTCGAGGAGGTCGCCCGGTTCCTCGGTGGCGCCGCCCCGGTCGAGATCGTGGCTCCGCCGGCCGAGAAGCGCTGGGACCTCACCGTCGTCGTGCCGGTTGAAGACATGCTCGCCCCCGGCGACTTCGACGAGAACGCCGAGGAGGGCTCACAGCACGGCAGCATCTGGCCCCACGTGGAGGAGAGCGTGGTCGACCTCATCGAGAAGCACACCTCCACGATCGTGTTCGCCAACTCCCGTCGCCTGGCCGAGCGACTCACTGCTCGACTCAACGAGATCGCGACGACCCGCGCCGAGGCCGCGCTCGCCGAGGCCGGCCAGCCCGCCGCGATCATGGCTCAGAGCGGAGCCAGTCTCGGCGCCGAGACCCTGATCGCCAAGGCGCACCACGGTTCGGTCAGCAAGGAGCAGCGCGGCCTGATCGAGGACGACCTCAAGCGCGGGCGGCTGCCTGCCGTGGTCGCCACCAGCAGCCTCGAGCTCGGCATCGACATGGG
>JBAUWM010000326.1:0-2476 GCA_049583775.1 Nocardioides sp. | reverse complement strand
TGCAGGTTCTGGTCAACTTCGGCGACGACGAGGTCGGCGCCCGGGTCGGCGCCCGCGAGCTGCTCTTCGAGACCGGCTCCGGGGTCGACCTCGACGTCGGTGACGGCGGCCGGGTCACCCTCCCACCTCACGCCGGCGCCCTCCTCCGCCGCTGACCCCCCGCGAGTCGGCGCACGTTTGAGCCGACTCGGCGCGGGTTGGACGACGGCTGGCAGGCTAGGGGTCGTGACCGTCATCAAGATCAATGCCATCACCGTGCCGGCTGACTCCGGCGACGAGCTGGCCCAGCGCTTCGCTGCGCGCGCCGGGGCCGTCGACGACGCCGAAGGGTTCGAGGGCTTCGAGCTGCTCAAGCCGACCGACGAGCGCACCCAGTGGTTGGTGATGACCCCCTGGCGCGACGAGGAGTCGTTCCAGGCCTGGGTGGCGTCACCCGCGTTCGCGCATGGCCACCGCTCGGCCGCCGAGCGGGCCGGCGGCGGCGAGGAGCCGAAGCCGGTGTCGACCCACAGCGAGATCTGGAACTACGAGATCGCGGGCGGGTCGCAGCCGGGCTAGCGCCTAGGGCGTGGCCCTAGGTTCCGGCGGGTGCCAAGGCCTCGTCCGGGCTCTGCGCCGCACCGGGAACTGCCGGCGGGAGGTCCTCACGGAAGCCATGCTTCTCCCACCACCGCTTCAACGGCCCCGGCGCGTACCAGTTCCAGTCGCCGAGCAGCTTCATCGTGGCCGGCACGAGCAGCGCCCGCACGATGGTGGCGTCGATGAGCAGCGCCACCAGCATGCCGATGCCGAGCATCTTCATGAACACGATGCCGCTGGTTCCGAAGGCGCCGATCACCACACCGAGCAGCAGCGCGGCGCTGGTGATGATGCGACCGGTCTTCTGCACGCCGGTGGCGACGGCCAGGTCGTTGCTGCCCGTGCGATCCCATTGCTCTCGCACGCGGGAGAGCAGGAAGACCTCGTAGTCCATCGACAACCCGAAGATGATCGCGAGCATCAGGATCGGATTGGTGGCGTCGAGGAAGCCCTGAGGCTCGAAGCCCAGGAGACCCGACAGGTGACCGTCGCTGAAGATCCAGGTGACCACGCCGAACGAGGCGGTGATGGAGAACAGGTTCATCACGATCGCCTTGATCGGCAGCACGATCGACCCGAAGGCGACAAAGAGCAGCACCAGCATCACGAGCACGACGATCAGGCCCATCCACGGCAGGTGTGCGGCGACCGAGTCGACGAGGTCAACGGTTTCGGCGGTCAGCCCGCCCACCAGCACCGCTCCCGAGGCCGGATCAACGTCGCGGATCTCCTCCAGCAGCTGCTGTGAGCCTTCGGTCTGGCTGTTGCCGGTCCACGTGGCCCGCAAGAGTGTGTAGTCGCCTTCGGTGGCGATCTCGTCGACGCCGATGACGCCCGGCACCTCGAGCACCCGTGCCGTGTAGTTGGCGACGTCGCTGGACGACGTGTCGCTGAGCAGGAGACTGGCGGTCGACATCTCAGGGCCGAACTGCTCGTTGAGCAGGTCGGCTGCCTGGTGCGCCGGAGCGTCCTCGGGCAGTACTCGGTAGTCGACGCTCCCCCACTTGGCTCCGAGGAAGGGCGACGCGATCGCGAGCAGCACCACGACGGTCAGCACGATCACCGCGACCGGGCGACGCATCACCGCGTTGGCGAGCCTGGCCCAGCGACCGTGCGCATCCTCGGTAGCCACCGCGCGACCGCGACGCCAGGGCAGGCGACCGTTGTCGACCCGACGTCCGAGCAGGCGCAGGATCGCGGGCAGCACGGTGAGGGCCACCACCATGGCGACGACGACCGCTGCCATGCCGCCAAAGCCCATGCTGCGCAGGAAGGCTTGCGGGAAGATCAGCAGGCTCGCCATCGCGGCGGCGACGGTGAGGCCCGAGAACAACACCGTGCGACCGGCGGTGCTCATCGTGCGGCGGATTGCGATCGCCGGCGCGTCGGGTTCGTCGTCCGGCAGCACCGCCAGCTCTTCACGGAACCGGCTGATCACGAAGAGGGCATAGTCGATCGCCAACCCGATGCCGATCAGGGACACGACGTTGACCGCGAAGATCGAGACCTCGGTGAAGAGGGTGATGAGGCGGACGACAGCGAGCGCGCCGATCATGGCGAGCAGCCCCACCAGGGCTGGCATCGAGGCGGCGACCAGCGAGCCGAAGATGAGCAGCGCGAGCAGGATCACGATCGGCAGCGACAGCAGCTCGGCGCGCTCGAGGTCCTCGGAGGTGATGTCGTTGACGTCGCTGTAGACCGCGAACGATCCGGTCACGTCGGTCTCGAGCCCGGCCCCGGCCTCGAGCACCGGGAACACGCGGTCGTAATTCTTGAGGTAGTCGTCTTGGGTCTCACCAGCCAGCGAGATCAGCAGCTGGGCGTGCCGGCCGTCGTCGCCCACCATCGCCGCGCCCTGCTCGCCGGGCACGTCGTAGTAGGGCAGCACCTCGGTGAC
>JBAUWM010000325.1:0-35384 GCA_049583775.1 Nocardioides sp. | reverse complement strand
CCGCCCGCCCCACGGGCCGCCGCCGCTCCCCCGGCACCGCAGGCTCCCCCGGCACCGCAGGCACCGCAGCCGTCCCAACCGCTGCCCCCGATGACCAACAGCACGTCAGCCACGTTCCCGGTCGTGCGCCGCAACGGCTACGACACCGCGGCGGTCGACGCCAAGATCCGCCAGCTCACCAGCGAGAAGGCCGGTCTGAGCGCCAGCCTCACTGAGTCGGAGAAGCGGGTGCTCGAGCTCGACGAGCAGCTGGCTGCCGCCCGGCAGGAGCTGAGCGAGATCACCACCCCCTCCTACGCCGGCCTGGGCGGACGCGCGAGCACGATGCTGCGCCTCGCTGAGGAAGAGGCCGACGAGATTCGCGAGGTGGCCCAGAACGACGCCGCCGAGATCCGCGCACAGGCCGACCGCGACGCCAAGGCGATCCGCGCCGACGCCAACCGCGAGGTCGAGGACATGAAGGTCGTGCAGCTGCGCGAGCTCGACGAGACGCGAATGCGTCTCAAGACCGACGCCGAGCAGGAGCGCAACCTGGCGCAGGGCGAGGCGCAGGACACGGTCGCCTCGGCCAAGCGGGAGTCTGACCAGCTGCGGCTGGCGGCCCAGCAGGAGACCGGCGAGATGCGCGCGGCCGCCCAGCGCGAGGTCGAGCAGGCCCGTGCCGCTGCCGACCGTGAGGTGCAAGAGGCTCGACGCACCCTGGCTGTCGAGCGCGAGCGGCTCGCCCGCGAGGCAACCGACCATCACAACGTCGCCGTCGCTGAGACCAAGCGCCTGGTCGAAGAGGCCGAGGCGCGCGCGGAGGCGGCCGAGCGCCGCGCCGCCGAAGCCACGAAGCAGGCCTCCGAGAACCGGTCTGCCGCCCAGGCGGAGGCTGAGGCCTCGATCGCGCGAGCCCAGCGCGAGGCCGAGCAGGTCGTGGCCGCCGCCCACCAGAAGGCCGAGGCACTTCTAGCCACCAGCGACGACGCTGCTCAGCGCGAGATCGCCGCCACCCGGGCCGAGCTTGCCCGGCTCACCAAGCGTCGTGACGCGATCACCGCGCAGCTGGCCTCGCTGCGTGACGTCGTGGCCGGCTTTGCCGAGGACGAAGGTTGAGCCCAGACCCGGACCCGGCCGCAGCTGCGGTCGTCCGGGACGCCGAGCTGGCAGCTGAGCGCGCCGAGGACGCCGCCGCGCGAGCCGAAGAGTCAGCCGAGCAGGTAGCCAAGGCCGTACAGCCGCTCAGCGACGATCTCGGCGAGCCGGGCGCACCCTTCGAGAAGCGCAACCCGTTCTACCTGGGCCTCGTGGGCGGCCTGGGTGCGCTGCTGGCCTACTGGCTCTTCCAGGCCGTGATCGGTATCGGTTCGGTGCTGCTGCTCATCGTGGTGGCCCTGTTCCTGGCCGCCGGGCTGAACCCGGCCGTCGAGTTCCTCGAGCGCCGTGGCCTGCGCCGTTCGGTGGCCTGCGGCGCGGTCATCGTGGCTGCCCTGGGCGCGGTGGCTCTGTTCGTCGTGGCAATCGTGCCGGTGATCACCGACCAGATCGCCCAGCTCACCGACAACGCGCCCATCTGGCTCGACCGGCTCGAGGAGAATCGGCGGATCCAGGAGCTCAACGAAGAGTACGAACTCATCGACAAGGCCAAGGACTACGTGGCCAACGGCGACTTCATCGGCAGCCTCTTCGGCGGCGCCATCGGCATCGGGCTCGCGGTTCTCTCAGCCCTGTTCAACGCCTTCATCGTGATCGTGCTGACGCTGTACTTCCTGTCCTCGCTCGAGACCACGAAGACCGCTCTGTACAACCTGGCACCTGCCTCGCGCCGCGACCGGGTCTCCCGGCTCGGCGACCGAATCATCCGCAGTGTCGGCGGCTACGTGTCGGGCGCGTTCATCGTGGCCACGTGCGCCGGCCTCACCTCGCTGATCTTCTTGTTCGCGATCGGGTTGGGCGAGTACGCCGTCGCGCTGGCGTTCGTCGTGGCCGTGCTCGACGTCATCCCGATGATCGGCGCCACCATCGGTGCCGTGGTGGTCACCGCGATCGCCTTTGCCACAGACGTGAAGATGGGCATCGCGTGCGTGATCTTCTACGTGATCTACCAACAGGTCGAGAACTACGTGCTCTACCCGCGCGTGATGAAACGGTCGGTCGACGTGCCCGGTGCGGTCACGGTGATCGCTGCCCTGGTCGGCGCCGGACTCCTGGGCGTGGTCGGCGCCCTGCTCGCCATTCCCACTGCCGCAGCGATCCTGTTGATCCTGCGCGAAGTGGTCGTTAAACGTCAGGATGCGCGTTAGCCCGGGTCGGCTGTGCGTGGCACCGCCTCGACGTCGACCTCGGCAAGCGCCGGCTCGCCCAGCTTGACCGCGACCACACCCACCAAGATCAGCAGTCCGCCCAGCAGCTGCAGGGTGCCCGGCAGCTGATCGAGCAACAGCCACGCCCACAGCACACCAGCCACGACCTCGCTCAGGGCGACGAACGACGCCAGTCGCGAGCCGAGCGCCCGGCCTGCGGCGATGCCGGTGACGTACGCCAGGGCAGCCGTCACCAGTCCGAGCACGAGCAGTGGTTGCCACCACGCGAAGGAGCGGCCGGCGTAGGCCACCGAGGTGGTCTCGGCGGCCACCGGCATCAGGCCCACGAGCCCCAGCAGGCCGAGCGCCGCGGCACCGACCACCAACCCACCCGAGGCCAGCGCGATCGGCGGCAGCCCGGTGGTGTCGTCGGCCGAGATCAAGAAGTACGACGCCGCGCCCACCATCGCCGCCAGAGCCCAGAGCACCCCGACCAGACTCAGGTCGGCACCCGAGAGCAGGTCGAGCACCAGCACCAAGCCTGCCGCGCAGATCGCCGCGCCCAGCAGAGTGACCCGGCCCGGGCGCTGACCGTGGCGCAGCCAGAGCCAGGCGACGATGGCGGCCGGAGCGGTGTACTCGATCAACAGAGCCGGCCCAACCTGCATGTGCGACACGGCCGAGAAATAGCAGAACTGCGCGCCTGCCACGGCCAGCAAGCCATACAGCACGATCAGTCCGGCATTGCGGCGCAGGAGCCCCCAGCGCCCGCGCAGGGCCAACGCGCCGAACGGCACCACCACCGCGGCGCCGACGCCGATCCGCACCAGCACCACCGAGCCCGGTGTCCATCCAGCGTCGAGCAGCGGTCGAGCCAGCGCGCCCGACATGCCGAAGGCGACGGCCGAGCCCAGAGCGAAAGCCAACCCCGTGGGAAGGGTGTGACGGGGGGCGGCCGAGGCCGTCATGTCATCTGCCAACGTGCTCATGACTCATGACACTAGGAGCCGATGCGGTAACCTGTCAACGTGGTATTCGCTCATGACACAGCGGTGTCTCTCCAGGCTGCCGTCGCGCTGGCCAACTCGGCTCTCGACCCCGACACGCTCGAGACGGTGGCCGACCTCGACGCGTTCTATGCCGAGCATGAGTACACCGGTCGCCGAGACGGCGACCGCGCCGAGCTCGACGAGGTTCGGTCTGTTCGTGGGCGGCTGCTTGAGCTGCTGAGCTCGAGCCGCGACCACGCCGTCGATCTGGTCAACGAGATGCTGCTCGAGAGTCAGGCGCTGCCCCGTCTCGTCCGGCACGACCGCTTCGACTGGCACCTGCACGCGGTCGCGCCGTCAGCTCCCCTGGCGACTCGCATCCTGGTCGAGTCAGCCATGGCGATGATCGACGTGATCCGAGCCGACGAGATGTCGCGACTGGGCACGTGCGCCGACGACGACTGCCGCGGAGTTGTGCTCGACCTCTCGCGCAACCGATCGCGCCGGTTCTGCTCCACGGCCTGCGGCAACCGCAACGCCGTGGCTGCCTACCGGTCGCGTCAAGCCGACGCTGGCTGATCCGACGACCGCCGATCAGCAGTAGCTCGGCTTGAATTTCGGCGAGAGGTCCCGATCTCGAAGCACGATCGGCACCAGTTCGCCGAACTCTTCGCAGGCCTCCTTGAACTCGCCGCGCCGGTACTCGATCATCAGCACCTGGTCACCGAAGTCCTGCACGTATCGATCACACTCGTCGTAGCGCGCACATGACTCCGACACCACGTAGTCGAAACCGATCTTGGTGCCGTCGAAGCCCGCAAGGTTCTTCTGGCCGACGGCGAGGCCGGCCGCGTGCGAACGCCGGATGAGCATCTTCGCAAAGGCCAGCGCCTGCTCGCGGGTCATCAGCCCTTCGCTCCGTGTGAAGGAATCAAAGTTGTCGAACTCGTCGGCATCGAAGCCGTCACGCGCGCAGCCGGAGATCCACCGGCCCACGATCTTGGCGAGCTTCGCGCGCTTGGCCGACGTCCGGATGTCGAAGAGCCACTCGCCCCAGCCCTCGTCAACGACCAAGGTGCCGTCGGCGCGGTGCAACAAGAGGTCGCGGTGCCGCTTCCAGAACCCCTTCTCGCTGTCTTGGGTCTGATAACCGTTGATGTAACAGATGTTGTAGCGCCCCTCGGCCGGCGCCTCGGTCCGGTCGCGCGCGATGATGCCCACGTTGGAGGGCCTCTGAACAGCCCCACCCAGTTGATAGTCGACATCGGTGTCGGTGGGCAACGCAGTCACCGCGGCCTTACGCGGAGCAGCCTCGCCCTCGGCGGTGCCGCCGGACGAGAGCGCCAGCACCGTGAGGACGCTCACGACGAGCCAGCGGAGGGTGACGCGCGGGAACGGCACGAGCTGACCATAGCCCCGTGAGGCAGGCTGAGGGAATGACCGAGACCCGCATCGAGACCGCCCGCGTCATCGCCGCCCCGCCAGACGACATCTTCGCCCTGCTCTGCGACCCGCACGGGCACGTCGCCATCGACTCATCGGGAATGCTCCAGGACGCCTCGGGCGACCGGGTGACGGCCCCGGGCGACTCGTTCGTCGTGCACATGGACCGAGAGTCGCTGAACGACTACCCCGACATGGGCAAGTACGACGTGACCGTCACGATCAAGGAACTCGAGCCCGATCGTCTCGTTTCCTGGACGATCCTGGGTCGGGTCCGACCGCAGATCGGTCACACCTACGGCTACCGCCTCGAGCCGGACGCCGCGTCAGGCGGCACCGTGGTCACCTCGTTCTACGACTGGAGCGACATCCATCCCGACTGGGCAGCGATGGGCATCTTCCCGGTGATCTCCGAGACCGCGTTGCGCGCGACCCTCGGCATCCTCGACCGCACGGTCAGACGCGGTTACCCCCGCGACTGACCGTCGGCTCAGGCCGAATAGTCGTGGAAGCCGAGCTTGGTCTTGCGACCGAGGTGGCCGTCGGCCACCTTCTGCTCGAGCGTGGCGGCGGGCACGAAGCCCGGCTCCTTGAACTCGGCGTAGAGCTCCTGCTGGATCGCCAGCGACACGTCGTTACCGACCACGTCAAGCAGCTCGAACGGACCCATCGGCAGCGAGGCGTGCTCCTTGATCGCGGCGTTGATGTCGTCCATCGCCACCCCCGACTCGAGCAGCTTGACAGCGTCGTTCAGATAGGGGAACAGCAGGCAGTTGACGATGAAGCCCGAGCGGTCAGCGCAGCTCACGGCGACCTTGCCGACCTGGGCACAGAGTGCGAGCACGGTCTCGTTCACCTCGGCGCTGGTGGCCTCGGTAGTGACGACCTCGACGAGCTTCATGACTGGCGCGGGGTTGAAGAAGTGCATCCCGATGACGTCCCCGGGCCGGTTGGTGACTCCGCCCAGCTGGGTGATCGGCAGGCTGGACGTGGTGGTGGCCAAGATGGCGCCCACCTTGCAGATGCGATCAAGGTCCTTGTAGAGCTCGGTCTTCAGCTCGAGGTCCTCGGCGATCGCTTCCACGACGATGTCCACGTCTGACAGCGCCTCGCGCGTGGTCGAGCCGGTGATCCGGGCGAGCACGGTGGCCTTCTCGTCTTCGGTGGACTTGCCGCGACTGATCGCCCGGTCGAGGTTCTTGGTGACGTAACCGACGACGCCGTCCAGCTTGTCCTGTCCACGGCCGATCACGATGACGTCGTAGCCGCTCTGCGCGAAGACCTGGGCGATGCCGCTGGCCATGGTGCCGGTGCCGACGACACCAACTGAGGCGATCGCGCGTCGCAGCTCGGGAGCCGTCGCGCCCTCGGCGCCGGCGCCGGTGAACGAACCACCCGCGTCGGCCACCTGAGCCAGAAGAGCGGCGGGCTGGTGCAGATTGTCGCCGGTCTCGGCGTGCCGAGCCAGCAGTGCGTCGCGGACCGCGGCCGGCCCGATCTCGTCCAGCACCGCGAGCGGGCCCTGGGGGTAGCCACAACCGAAACGCATGCCATTGTCGATGTCGGTCGCGGTGGCGTATCCCGACTCGAGCATCCGGACGGCGTGGTTCAGGTACGGGTAGATCAGCGTGGTGGCAATCTGCGCGCTGGAGGTCGTCATGGCACCGATGATGACATGTTCCCTACCCGTCGGTAATACGAGCGTCCGCTTAGCGGACCAGCCGCCTCATCACGATCCTCGGACCGCAGTCGTCCAGACCCAGCCTGCGCTCGTGCGCTCGAAGTCGACCCGCCTCCACGCCGGGCTCGCGCACCTCCTCGAATCCGAGCGCGCGGTAGAAGGGCCCATTCCACGGCACGTCGCGGTAGGTGCACAGCGTCATCGCGCGGTAGCCCATCCAGTGCGCCTCCTCGAGGGCCGCGTGCACCAGTGCACTGCCGATCCCCCGCCGACCGTGCTCCGGCAGGACGCTGATCTGCTCGAGGTGCGCCTCGGCATCGACCTCGACGAGGTGGGCAAAACCGACCACGGCGTCCGGCGCACCTGCCACCAACAACACCCCGTTCAGATCGCGCTGCAAGCCTGACGGTGCGGGGGCGGTCAGCGCCGGCACCGTGGCTGCGCCGAACTGCTCGACGAACATCGGCGCTCCGGCGTTCTCGATCGCCGCGAGGTGCCGAAGGTCGGAGGGACGGGCACGCCGCACACGGCTGGGCCGCCGACTGCCCGCGGGGTTCGTCACAACGTCACTGTAGATTCGCCGTCCGTGAGACTCGTCGTGGCCCGCTGCCAGGTTGACTACGCAGGGCGCCTCAGCGCGCACCTCCCTTTGGCCACTCGGGTACTGATGATCAAGGCCGACGGGTCGGTCCTGGTTCACTCCGATGGTGGCTCCTACAAGCCGCTCAACTGGATGTCGCCTCCCTGCACCCTGCGGGAGGGACTCACCGACGAGGGCGAGGTCGAGTGGACCGTCACCAGCCGCAGCACGGCCAAAGGACCGGAAGACACTCTTCGCATCCTCATCGAGGAGGTTCTCCACGACTCCTTGCACGACCTGGGCATCGACCCGGGCTTGCAGAAGGACGGCGTCGAGAAGCACCTCCAGGAGCTCCTGGCCGACCATCCGGCCACCCTGTCCGACGGGCTCACCCTGGTGCGCCGCGAGTTTCCGACAGCTATCGGTCCGGTCGACCTGATGTGTCGCGACGCCACCGGAATGAGCGTCGCAGTGGAGATCAAGCGGCGCGGTGAGATCGACGGGGTCGAGCAGCTCACCCGTTACCTCGAGTTGCTCAACCGCGATCCCCTGCTGACCGTCAACGGCGCGGTGCGGGGCATCTTCGCGGCGCAGGAGATCAAGCCGCAAGCGCGCGTGTTGGCCACCGATCGGGGCATTGCCTGTGCCGTCGTCGACTATGACGCGCTTCGTGGGCTCGACGACCCGACCGACCGACTCTTCTGAGTCCGGGCGCGGGTCACGCGTTCGACGGGCATGACCGACTAGGGTCACCGCCGTGACCCGAGTGGAGACGCCCCGCGCCGACGCAGCTACCCGTCTGGGCCGAACGGCCCACCCTGGCCGCACGCGGGTGCTCATCGCCATGGCGTTCCTGGGCCCCATGCTGGGGCTGGTCGCATCATGTGGCGACTCCGCGGCCGCCGAGGTGACGTGTGGCGAGTTCGCCGACATGAATGACGGCGATCGTCGCGACGTAGTTCAGGAGATCCTCGATGCCTCCGAGCTGCAGGACGAGGACTTCCAGGACCTCGAGGACCTAGGGCAGGCTGACGACGGGCTCGATCAGATCGCCGTCGGCATCGACCTGGAGTGCGCCGAGTCGACCATGTCGACCACGCTGCGCACCATCACTAGCCAGTAGACCCGCAGCGAGGCTGCACCGCGAACCCGAGCGGTCAGGCGCCGGCGATGCGCGGCGCTGTGGCGTCGGACTCGCCGCCGCCTTGTTCGCGGGCCACGTAGTCCTCGATGTCGTCGATGTCGTCGGCGTTGCGCTTCACCACCGCGAGCAGGTCGCTCATCGTCGCGACCTCCTCGACCTGCTCCTTGATGAACCACTGCATGAACTGCTCGGAAGCAAAGTCGCTCTCCTCACGCGCAGTCTTCAGCAGGCCATTGATCTGCTCGGTGACCCGCTTCTCCTGGGCCAGGGCGAGCTCGACGGGCTCGACCACGGTGGCAAACGACGGTACTGGTGCCTCCACCCCGGGGATGACCACCGAGGCGTCAGTGTCGAGCAGGTACTGCACCATCATCATCGCGTGATTGCGCTCCTCGAGCGCCTGGCCATAGAAGAACGACGCCATCTGCGGCATCGTCAGGGCGTCGAAGTGCACTGCGATAGAGAGGTATTGGTTGTGGGCCGAGAGCTCGTTTCCGATCTGGACGTTGAGCTGTTCGGCGAAGCGCTGAGCGGGCACAGAGAACTCCTGGAATGAGGGGGCGACCGCCCAAGTCAGCCGGGTCAGGCCGCCTTGACGAGCTTCTTCTTGGTGACTTTCTTGCCGTCGAGGCGAACCAACGTGCGGTGCTTGACGGTATACCCCGTCGGGAGCGTGCCTTCCTTCAGCATGCGCAGGGGGCAGCGCCCACACTTCTTGCGCGACGCGCAGCACTTGGTCTTCGGCAGCTTGGCAACCTTGCCGCTGCTCTTCCCCTTACCCACGCTCCCACTGTACCAAGCATGTTAGGAAAGGCTTACTTGTGTGCTGGACGTCTCACGAGGCGTCGAGGCCCTGTGCCGCCCTGATCACCTCGACGATGCCGCCCATGATCTCGGTGAGCCCGAAGTCCTTGGGGGTGTAGACCGCCGCGATCCCGATTTCCTGCAGCCGACGGGCATCGGAGTCGGGGATGATCCCGCCCACGATGACTGGCACGTCGCCAAGCCCGGCCTCGCGCAGACCGTCCAGCACCGCCGGCACCAGCTCCATGTGCGACCCCGACAAGATCGAGAGGCCGACGCAGTGCACGTCCTCGGCCACAGCGGCGCTGACGATCTGCTCGGGTGTGAGACGAATGCCCTGATAGATCACCTCGAAGCCGGCGTCGCGAGCTCGCACCGCAACCTGCTCAGCCCCGTTGGAATGTCCGTCGAGCCCCGGTTTCCCCACCAGCAAGCGCAGCCGCCCACCCAACTCGTCTCCGGTGCGCTTGACGCGTGCCCGGACCTCAGACAGTTCGGTGCCGGCCTCGACGGCACCGATCGCGCCGCCCACCCCCGTCGGCGCCCGAAACTCGCCGAACACCTCGCGCAGGGTCGCTGCCCACTCCCCCGTGGTCGCACCAGCGCGCACGGCCGCCAGGGTGGCGGCCATCAGGTTGGTGTCGCTCTTGGCGTCCTCGGCCAGCCGCTTGAGCGAGGCCTCCACCTCCGCCTCGTCACGCTGCGCCTTCCACTCCGCAACCGACGTACGCGCCGACTGCTCCGCAGCCGGATCGGCCGCCATGATGGCGTCGTCGAGGTTGGCCGTGAGCGGGGAGGGCTCGGTGGTGTTGAACTTGTTGACCCCGACGATGATCTCCTCGCCGTTCTCGATACGACCGCGGCGAGCCGCGTGCGCAGAGACCAGCTCCTGCTTCATGTAGCCGGCCTCCACAGCGGCGATCGCGCCGCCCATCGCCTGCACCCGGTCGATCTCCGCCTGGGCGCTCTCCACCAACTCGCGCACCTTCGCCTCGATGACGACCGAGCCCTCGAAGATGTCTTCGTACTCGAGCAGGTCCGACTCGAAGGCGAGCACCTGCTGCAGTCGCAGCGACCATTGCTGGTCCCACGGCCGCGGGAGCCCGAGCGCCTCGTTCCAGGCGGGGAGCTGGACGGCGCGGGCGCGCGCGTTCTTCGACAGCGTGACGCCGAGCATCTCGAGCACGATTCGCTGCACGTTGTTCTCGGGCTGCGCCTCGGTCAGGCCCAACGAGTTGACCTGCACCCCGTAGCGGAAGCGGCGCATCTTGGGGTCCTCGACCCCATAGCGCTCGCGGGTGATCTGGTCCCAGAGCTCGACAAAGGCACGCATCTTGCACGTCTCCTCGATGAAGCGCACACCTGCGTTGACGAAGAAGGAGATCCGACCGACGACCTTGCCGAAGTCGGCCTCGCTGACCTGTCCGGAGTTCTTGACCTCGTCGAGCACGGCGATGGCGGTGCACAGCGCGTAGGCGAGCTCTTGAGTCGGCGTCGCCCCAGCCTCCTGCAGGTGATAGCTGCAGATGTTGATCGGGTTCCACTTCGGGATCTGGTGAACCGTGTAGGCGATCATGTCGCTGATCAACCGCAGGGAGTGCTCGGGCGGAAACACATAGGTGCCCCGCGACAAGTACTCCTTGATGATGTCGTTCTGAGTCGTGCCGGCCAGTTGGGCCGCAACCTCTTCGGGCGACAAGTCGGGGTTCTGCTCCTCGGCAGCCACCTGGTACATCGCAAGCATCCACATCGCGACCGCGTTGATCGTCATCGAGGTGTTCATCTCGGTGAGCGGAATCTGGTCGAACAGCTTGCGCATCTCCCCCAGGTGAGGAACCGGCACTCCCACCTTGCCGACCTCCCCGCGCGACATGATCGAGTCAGGGTCGTAGCCGGTCTGCGTCGGCAGGTCGAACGCCACCGAAAGCCCCGTCTGGCCCTTGGCCAGGTTGGTCCGATACAGAGCGTTCGATGCGGTTGCCGTCGAGTGGCCGGCGTAGGTGCGCATCACCCAGGGCTTGTCCTTCTCGGTCATGCCACGAGGGTAGGACGCGACCTACCTCTTGGTAACCACATCTCGCTGTGGGTTATCCGACATTAACCAGTACTCGGGGCATATCGAGACCCAGCGAGGCAAGCGACCGCCTGCGGCCCGAAGGCTTCGAGGCCCAGGCCTAGCGGCCTTCACACCTCCACCACCGGCGATGGTTGAGGTGCGAGCGACAGCGAGCCTCGAAACCCCTCGCTGGTCGAGTAGCCCCGAGGAACGAGGGGCATATCGAGACCGGAGACGCAGGCGACCACCTGTGGCCCGAAGGTTTCGAGGCTCAGGCCTAGCGGCCTTCACACCTCAACCACCGGCGACACTCAGGCGGAGGCGGCCTGGCGCTCGACCTCGACCAGCCGGATCAGGTGCGTCATGTGGAGGAGGCGGCGCACCGCGCCATTGCAACCGCGCAGCGACAGGTGCCGCCCCTCGCGCGTGGCCTGGTGGGAGGCGACAGCGAGCACCTTGAGTGCGGTCACATCGACCGACACCACGTCGGTCAGGTCGACCTGCACGTCGTCGTGCATGGCCATGAGCTCGTAGAGCGCCGTGCGGACCTCCCACGTGCTGCGCACATCGAAGTCACCCGCCAGCACGAGAACCGGTCCGTCCGCGACGATGTCGAGCCTGGCGTTACGCCGCTGATGCGCCTTGGTGTCCATGTCTACTCCCGAGATGGGTGGAGGTGCTGCTGGAGTCCTTACCCACTATGACGCTCTGAGACTCCTCCGGGTTGCAGCGAATCGCCAACGAATTTCTCGCGCTCCGCAGCCAGCCAGCCGAGCGTGGCCGTGCCCAGACCGAGCAGGGCCATTCCGACCACCCCGGTGGGCGCGAAGATGTGGTCGACGTGCACGAACCAGGCTCCGACGACCAGCACCAGTGCCGGGGCACCGGCCATGCGCTGTCGTCGCACCTGGTCGATGAGCAGCACGAGGCAGCACACGATCAGCGCCCACGAGCCGACCTTCCCTGTCGGCGTACCGATCCGGAACATCAAGCTCACGGCTTCCGGACGCGGCACTCCCGGCCCGAGCTCGTGGGTGACGTAGCCAGCGGCCATGCCGCTGATCACGTCGAGCGCTGTGTAGCAGGTGGCATACACGTAGGCCGTGATCCTGATGGCCCAGGCCATGGGATCGGCCCTTCCCCGCACCAGCCACATCAGGGCGAGCCCCACCAGCGGGAACACCACGAGACCCGGCACGTGCAGCGCGAACCACCGTTGAGAGGTCTCGTAGGTCAAGGAGTGTGGGTGGAAGAGGCCAGCAATCGCGAGGCTGACGCCCGGCAGCCCCAGCAGGACGGGGAGGGCGAATCGGGAACGCATGCTCGCTACTGTGCCCCCATGGTCAACCTGACGCGCATCTACACCCGTACCGGCGACGGCGGAGAGACCCGCTTGGGCGACATGAGTCTGACGACCAAGAACGACGCGCGTCTGCACGCCTATGCCGACGTCGACGAAGCCAACGCCACCCTGGGCGTGGCCATCGCTGCCGGAAACCTCGATCAGGACGTCGTCCGCGTCCTGACGCACGTTCAGAATGACCTCTTCGACGTCGGCGCCGACTTCTGCACACCGGTCGTGGCCGACCCCGAGTACCCGCCTTTGCGCGTGGAACAGGACTACATCGACCGGCTTGAGGCATGGTGCGACGAGTACAACGAGCCCCTCGAGACCTTGCGGTCGTTCATCCTCAGCGGTGGCACTCCTGGTGCCGCGCACCTGCATGTCAGCCGCACGGTCATCCGCCGCGCAGAGCGGTCGGCCTGGGCCGCCTTCGAGGTGCACGGTGAATCGATGAACAAACGTGCGATCACCTACTTGAACCGGCTCTCCGACCTCGTGTTCATCCTCGCCCGCCATGCCAACCGCGCTGAGGGTGACGTGCTGTGGGTACCAGGCGGTGAGCGCTGATTCGGGTTACGCCGGCGCTCAGTCGGCGGCCGGAACCGCCAGCGCCACGAGCGCGATGTCGTCGCGGGCGACCCCGACCTGGAAGTCGAGCACGTCGTCCAGCAGGGCATCGACCACCGCCTGGGGGTCATGGGTGCCCTTCCACGCGGTGCAGAACATCTCCATCAGTCTGCCTTCGCCGTAGAGCTCGGCGTCGCGTCGAGCTTCGGTAGCGCCGTCGGTGTAGAGCCCCAAGAGATCGCCTGGACCCAGCACCAGCTCGGCCTCGCCGAACCAAGGATCCTCCACCAACGCACCGACCAGACAGCCCTCCGCGCCCCAGGTGATCGCCGACTCACCACGTCGAACCACGATCGGCGGCGGGTGACCCCCGGTCGCATGCTGCACGCGCCATCCGCCCTCCACGCGACGCAACCGCAGCAGTGCCACGGTGCAGAACCGGTCCGAAGGATGCTCGTCCAGAGCCCTGCTCAAGTGGTGCAGAACCTCACTGGTCTCCGGGTGCAGCATGACCAGGTCGCGCACGGTGTGGCGGACGAACGTAGTGACCAAGGCGGCCTCGATCCCCTTGCCGAGGACGTCCCCGATCAGTACCGCCCAGTCGCCGCCAGCGATGGGGAACACGTCGATGAAGTCGCCACCCACGAGGTCACCTGCACCAGCCGCGTGATAGGCCGTCGCGATATCGAGATCGGGGATCCTCGGCGGCGTGGGCGGCACCAGCGACCGCTGCAGCGTGCGAGCCAGCGCTCGCGCGTTCTCTTCGTGCGCTTCGGCGATCTCCTTGGCGCGAACGAGCTCGCGTTCGTAACGGCGACGCTCGGTCGCGTCGAAGACGGCGACCCGGATCACCTGCGGTCGACCGCTGTCATCGTGGTCGACCGTCGCGTTGACGAGCACCGGCAAGCGACGTCCGTCCTTGCAGACCAAGTCGACGGCGATCTCGCGCACGTGCCCGTGCATCTGCAATGACGGCGCGTAGTGCGTCTCGTGGTAGATGCGGCCACCCGGGGTGAGCAAGTCGACGAAGGAGAGCACGCCCACGATCTCGCGCGCGTCGTAACCGACCCACGATCGAAAAGTGCCGTTGGCCTTGACGATCGTGCCGTCGGGTGTGGTGGACAAGAATCCGCAGGGTGCCCGCTCGTAGAGCTGAACTGGGTCGTCGAAGACCAGCGCGGCCATGAAGGCCTCGCGGGCAGCCGCTGCGCGGGGTTCGTTCATCGACAGGTCTGACACAGACCTCAGACCGCTTGGGCGGCGCCGTGCCGGATGAAGTCGGCCATCGCGGCGATGGTCTCTTCGGGTGCGCTCAGGTGGGGGCAGTGCCCGGTGGCCCGGAGCAAGGTCAGGCGCGCATCGGGCATCGCGTCGGTCACATAGGCGCCGACCTCGACCGGTGCGATCACGTCGTTGCTGCACTGCAGCACCAGCGTCGACGTCGTGACCTCAGGCAGCACGTCGCGCACGTCAGAGAGGAACGTGACTCGAGCAAACGTTCTGGCGATCTCGGGAGCCATCCGGCAGAAACTGGCACTCAGCTCGTCGCCGAGTTCGGGGCGATCGGCGTTTCCCATGATCACCGGCGCCATGCTGGCTGACCACCCCAGGTAGTTGCTGGCCAAAGAGTCGAGCAGCTCGTGGATGTCTGGCTCACTGAAGCCGCCGCGATAGCCGTCGTCGTCGATATAGCGCGGCGATGGTCCGACCATGACGAGCTTGTCGAATCGCTCCGGCGCTCGCTGCGCGGCGATGGCGCCGATCATGGCTGCCACCGAGTGACCGACCAGCACGACGTCGCGAAGGTCGAGCTCCTCGATGATGGCGAGCACGTCGTCGGCGTAGCCGTCGAGAGAACTGTGCCGTGCTGCGTCGTACGACTCGGGGGCGGAGCCACCGGCTCCGGGAAAGTCGAACAGCACCACACGAAAGTCTTTCTCGAACGCCGGCGTGACGAATCGCCACATATGCTGATCGCAACCGAACCCGTGCGCCAGGAGCAAGGGCTGGGCGTCCGGCGGTCCCGAGACGACGACGTTGTATTTGCGCGTAGCGTGCACCTGCCGACTCTACGGTGCATGGGCCGCCACGTCTGCTAACCGAGGCCCATGAAGTCTTTTAGACCAAAAGGGTGAGCGTAGGCTTTCCAGCGTCCTGAGGCTCGTAACGCTGTGCTGTCAGCGATTCCAATCTGTGCCTGGCGGGCGCGCCTCGAGCCAGGCCTGAAAGCCGGTGAGCGACGCGGCGCTCATGGCCAGCTCGACCTCGCCGTCGGAGGTCTGACAACGAATCACCAGGTGGTCGGGGTACAGCGACATCTGCTCGGCACCGAGCGGCTCGCGCCTGCCGTCGTAGCTCAGCGCGTCACGCGCCCAGGTGCGCTTGGCCTTCGTGGAGAGCGAGAAGACGCGGAACCACTCCAGCGTCTCGCCTGAGTAGCGGCCCAACCCGAGCACCCAACCGCGTCCGTCATCAGAGGGACGGACGCGGTGGCTGAGCTCAAAGGTGCCACCGTTTCGCCCGATCGCGCGACGACGCACGACCAGGGCTAGGCCGTAGCCCAGGACCAAGAGCAGCAGGACGCCAGCAGCGTCCAACAACCACTGCCACCACGCCATCCGTGCGCTCTCCTCCCCCTGGGGAGGCGAGCCTAGGGCACGCTGGTCAGCCCGGTGACACGAGGTGTCAGGAGGACTTCTCGACGGCCCGGATCCGCGCCTCGGCGCGACGGATGCGCAGCTCGCGCTCGTCGCCCGTGGGCAGACCGTGGGCAGCCTCGAGCTCAGCCTTGGCTTCGTCGATCTTGATCTCCTCGGCGAGCACCGCGCGCTCGGAGAGGATCGAGACCCGATCGCCAGCCACCGAGAGGAACCCCCCGTCGACGACGGCGTGCACGATGCCCTCAGACGCGCTGATCTCCACCGTCGCGTCGGTGAGCAGCGACAGCAGCGGTGCGTGTCCGCGCAGCACGCCGACGTCGCCCTCGGTCGTGCGAGCGATCACCATGGAGGCCTCACCGGACCATACGGTCCGGTCGGCCGCCACCATCTCGACCTGCAGGCCGGTGCCGCTATCGCCAGCCATCAGAGGTTCTTCTGAATCTCGGCCCACTTGGCTTCGACGTCGTCGAGGCCGCCGCACATGAAGAACGCCTGCTCGGCCACGTGGTCGTAGTCACCGTCGGCGATCTTGTTGAACGCCTCGATGGTGTCGGCCACGGGGACCGTCGAGCCTTCAATGCCGGTGAACTGCTTGGCAACGTAGGTGTTCTGAGACAGGAACCGCTGGATGCGGCGAGCGCGCGACACGATGACCTTGTCCTCTTCGGACAGCTCGTCGACACCGAGGATCGCGATGATGTCCTGCAGCTCCTTGTTGCGCTGCAGGATGCGCTTGACCCGGACGGCGCAGTCGTAGTGCGCCTGGCCGATGTACTGGGCGTCGAGGATGCGCGAGGTCGAGGTGAGCGGGTCGACCGCGGGGTAAATTCCCTGCGAGGCGATGTCACGCGACAACTCGGTGGTGGCGTCCAGGTGAGCGAACGTGGTGGCCGGAGCCGGGTCGGTGTAGTCGTCGGCAGGCACATAGATCGCCTGCAGCGAGGTGATCGAGTTTCCGCGCGTCGAGGTGATCCGCTCCTGCAGCTGACCCATCTCGTCGGCCAGGTTGGGCTGGTAACCCACGGCAGAGGGCATCCGACCCAGCAGGGTCGAGACCTCGGAGCCGGCCTGGGTGAACCGGAAGATGTTGTCGATGAAGAGCAGCACGTCCTGGTTCTGCACGTCGCGGAAGTACTCCGCCATCGTCAGAGCCGACAGCGCGACGCGCAGGCGCGTGCCCGGCGGCTCGTCCATCTGCCCGAAGACGAGGGCGGTCTGACCGAGAACGCCGGCCTCTTCCATCTCGGCAATGAGGTCGTTGCCCTCACGGGTGCGCTCACCGACACCGGCGAACACCGACACACCGCCGTGGTCCTTGGCGACGCGGGCGATCATCTCCTGGATCAGCACGGTCTTGCCGACGCCGGCGCCACCGAACAGGCCGATCTTGCCGCCGTTCACGTAGGGCGTCAGCAGGTCGATGACCTTGATGCCGGTCTCGAACATCGTGGTCTTCGACTCGAGCTGGTCGAAGGCGGGCGCCTTGCGGTGGATGCCCCACCGCTCCTTGACGTCGTACTCCTCACCCTCCTCGAGGTTGAGGACGTCGCCGGTCGCGTTGAACACGTGACCCTTGGTGATGTCGCCCACGGGCACCGAGATCGGGCCGCCGGTGTCGGTCACGGTGGCACCGCGCACCAGTCCGTCGGTGGACTTCATCGAGATCGCGCGGACCATGCCGTCGCCGATGTGCAGGGCGACCTCCATGATCAGCGTGACGGTCTCGCCCCCGAGGGTGACGTCGACCTCGAGCTTGTTGTACATCTCCGGCATCGCGTCCGAGGGGAACTCGACGTCGACGACCGGGCCGGTCACACGGGCGACGCGTCCGGTGCTACCGGCGGTCGCGCCCTTGGTCTCTTCAACAGTGGCAGTCATGTCTCTCTCACTCACTCAGTCAGTCGTTGGCGGCTGAGGAATCGGCAAGCGCGTTGACGCCACCGACGATCTCGCTGATTTCCTGGGTAATGCCGGCCTGGCGGGCCTGGTTGGCGATGCGGGTGTACTTCTTGATGAGCTCTTCGGCGTTGTCGGTGGCCGACTTCATCGCCTTCTGCCGCGCAGCCAGCTCGGATGCCGCAGCTTGCAGCAGCGCGAAGAAGATGCGGCTCTGGACGTACTGCGGCAGCAGCCCGTCGAGCACCGCTTCGGGCGAGGGCTCGAACTCGTAGAGCGGCAGGACCTCGGACTTCTCCGGCGCCTCCTCCCCCTCGACGACCTCGAGCGGGAGCAGCCGGATGGCGGTCGGCTCCTGCAGAAGCATCGAACGGAACCGGGTGTAGACGACGTGGACCTCGTCGACGTCGCCCTCCTCACCCTGGTTCTTGAGGAAGGACGCGATCAGCTCGGCACCGATCTCCGCGGCTACGTCGTAGGAGGGCTGGTCGGAGAAACCTGTCCAGGCCCGCACGATCGAACGGTTGCGGAACTTGAAGTACGCCTCGCCCTTGCGACCGGTGATGTAGAAGTCGATGTCCTTGCCCTCGTCGCGCAGACGCTCAGCGAGACGTTCGGCCTCCTTGAGCGCACTCGAGGAGTAGGCACCGGCCAAACCGCGGTCGCTGGTGACGATGAGCACCGCGGCCTTGACCGGGTTCTCTTCCTCCTTGGTCAGCGGATGGTCGACGTTCGAGAACGTCGCCACCGCCGACACCGCTCGCGTCAGCTCGCGGGCGTACGGCGCTGCCGCCTGTGCCCGCTGCTGCGCCTTGATGATGCGAGACGCAGCAATGAGCTCCATGGCGCGCGTGATCTTCTTCATCGACTCTGTCGACTTGATCCGCGCGCGGTACTCACGCAGCGATACGGCCATGTGGTCAGCCCCGCTTCTGCTTGACGATCTGCTCCTGCTCGAGCTCCTCGTCCTCGAGGGCCTCGGCCGGCGCTTCGTGCCCGACCTTGATCGAGCTGCCGTCTCCGGTCTCGAACTGGTCGAGGAAGGAGTCGTAGGCATCCGAGAGCGCCGACTCGGTGTCGTCCTCGAACTTCAGCGACTCGCGGATCGCCGAGAGGATGCCCTCGTGCGAGCGGCGCAGGTAGTCGAGGAACTCACCCTCGAAGCGCAGCACGTCGTCGGCCGGCACCTTGTCGAGGCGACCGGTGGTGCCGATCCAGAGCGAGACCGTCATCTCCTCGACCGGGTAGGGCGAGTAGGCCGGCTGCTTGAGCAGCGCCATCAGTCGCTGACCGCGGTCCAGCTGCTGACGCGAGGCTGCATCGAGGTCAGAGGCGAACATCGCGAACGCCTCCATCGCGCGGAACTGCGCGAGGTCGACCTTGAGCGAACCGGTCACGGACTTCATGGCCTTGGTCATCGCTGCACCACCCACCCGCGAGACCGAGACACCGACATCGATGGCGGGCCGCTGGTTGGCTGCGAAGAGGTCGGACTGCAAGAAGATCTGACCGTCGGTGATCGAGATGACGTTGGTCGGGATGAACGCCGAGACGTCGTTGGCCTTGGTCTCGATGATCGGAAGACCGGTCATCGAGCCCTTGCCCATGTCGTCGGAGAGCTTCGCGCAACGCTCGAGCAGCCGGCTGTGCAGGTAGAAGACGTCGCCAGGGTAGGCCTCGCGGCCCGGCGGGCGACGGAGCAACAACGACACGGCGCGGTAGGCCTCAGCCTGCTTGGTGAGGTCGTCGAACACGATGAGGACGTGCTTGCCCTCGTACATCCAGTGCTGACCGATGGCCGAGCCGGTGTAGGGGGCGAGGTACTTGAAGCCAGCCGAGTCGGACGCCGGGGAGGCCACGATCGTCGTGTACTCCAGGGCACCGGCCTCTTCGAGCGCGCCGCGCACCGAGGCGATCGTCGAACCCTTCTGGCCGATCGCGACGTAGATGCAGCGAACCTGCTTCTCCGGGTCGCCGGTCTCCCAGTACTGCTTCTGGTTGATGATCGTGTCGATGGCGACCGTGGTCTTGCCGGTCGCGCGGTCACCGATGATCAGCTGGCGCTGGCCGCGGCCGATCGGTGTCATGGCGTCGATCGCCTTGATCCCGGTGGCCAGCGGCTCGTGCACCGACTTGCGCTGCATCACCGAGGGAGCCTGGGTCTCCAGGTTGCGTCGCTCGGTGGTCTCGATCTCGCCGAGGCCGTCGATCGGGACGCCGAGCGGGTCGACCACACGGCCGAGGTAGGCGTCGCCGACTGGCACCGAGAGAACCTCGCCGGTGCGCTTGACCGGCTGGCCCTCTTCGATTCCGTCGAAGTCACCGAGGATGACGGCACCGATCTCACGGGTGTCGAGGTTGAGGGCCAGGCCGCGGGTGCCGTCCTCGAACTCGAGCAGCTCGTTAGCCATGCACGAGGGCAGACCGCTGATGCGGGCGATGCCGTCGCCGGCCTCCGCCACGTGGCCGACCTCTTCCTTGCTGGCCGCGTCCGGCTTGTACTCGGCGACGTACTTCTGCAGCGCGTCGCGGATGTCGTCCGGACGGATGGAGAGCTCCGTCATTGTGGTGCCTTCTCTCTTCTGTCTTCGAAAGGTCTGTGCTGGATCGTCTGTCGGGTGTCGGCTCAGCCGACGAGGCGGCGGCGGGCGTCGTCGAGCCGGCTGGAGACCGTCCCGTCGATGACGTCGTCGCCGATCTGAACACTGATGCCGCCGATGACCGACGGGTCGATCAGCAGGTTGAGGTGAACCGGGCGGCCGTACTGCGCAGCCAGCGCATCGCCCAGACGCTGCAGCTCGGCGTCAGCGAGCGGTCGGGCCACCCGAACGGTCGCCACGCCCTGTGACTGAACGGCCGCGACCACCTTCTGGTACTCGTTGAGCGCGGCCGTGACCGTGCGATGCCGTCCCGCGAGGGCCTGAGCGGCCAGCGCGATCGTGGCTTCGGTGGCCTTGCCGCCGAGCAGGGTGTCGAGCAAGGTCCGCTTGTCGGCGGTCGACCGGGTGGGGTCGGCCAGCGCGTCACGCAGCTCGGGGTTGTCCTTGACCGCCTGCGCGAAGGCGAACAGCTCGTCGGCGAGCCGATCGGTGTGGGATCCGGCAGACGTCACCAGCGCGACGACCCCGAGGTGCTCGAGAGCATCGGGCAGGTCGCGACCGGCGGTCCAGCGTCTTCCCACGGCCGAGGAGAGCACCGAGAGCGTGACGTCGGAGACCTTGCCACCGAACACCTCGCCCACCAGGCCGGTCTTGGCCTCGGTCGGCAACGATGCGTCGGTGGCGAACCGGCGCAGGGCCGCTTCGGAGCCGAGCGTCCTCGCCACGGTGAAGAGCTCGTCAGCGATCGCGCCCGCCGTCTTGCTCGACAGCGCACTGTCGAGCTCGTCGGTGAGGGCTGCGACGGCGTCAGCCGATGCTCCGCGCAGGTCCATCACTTGGCTCCCGGGGTCCCGGCCTCGAGGTCGGCGAGGAAACGCTCGACGACGCGACCCTGTCGCTCATCGTCCTCCAGGCTCTCCCCGACGATGCGGCTGGCCAGCGTGGTCGCCAGCGTGCCCACCTCGGCCCGCAGCGAGGTGACCGCCTGCTGGCGCTCCGCCTCGATCTGGGTCTTGCCGTGCTCGACGATCCGCGATGCCTCGGCCTGGGCCTGCTCACGCATCTCGACCACGATCTGGGCGCCTTGCTCACGCGCTTCCTCGCGGATGCGCGCGGCCTCGTGGCGAGCGTCGGCGAGCTGCTTCTCCAGCTCGGCGAGCTTGGCGTCGGCCTCGGCCTGCTTGGTCTCAGCTGCGGCCAGGCCGCCCTCGATCGCCTTGGTGCGGTCGTTGAACGTCGACTCGAAGTTCGGAACAACGAACTTCTTCACGGCGAAGAAGAGGATGCCGAACACGACGATCGAGAGGATGAGCTCGATCGGGTGCGGGAGGAGCGGGTTGAGCTCGTGCTCCTCCTCGGCTGCCCGCACCACGAGGGGCGCGATCAGTGCTTGCATGTCGGGTCCTTCCCGGGTCCTACGTCAGGCGGGCTTGCGTTAGAGGACGAACGCGAGGGCAATACCGATGATCGCGAGCGCCTCGGCGAGGGCGAAGCCCAAGATGGCGATCGACTGCAGGCGGCTCTGGGCCTCCGGCTGACGAGCGACACCGCTGATGTAGGCGGCGAAGATCAGACCGATACCGATACCCGGCCCAATGGCGGCCAGGCCGTAGCCGATCATGTTGAGGTTGCCGTCCACGGCGATTTCCTTTCGGTTGTTACTACAACAGGTGAGGGGTGGAGCTGGTCGTGCGAGTGGAGACTTCTGGGTGAGACTGGGGTGGAGATCAGTGCTCGTCTGCGAGGGCGCCCTGGATGTACATGGCGTTGAGCAGGACGAAGACGTACGCCTGGAGGAACTGGATCAGGACCTCCAGCATCGCGACGGCGATGAACAGAACCCAGGCCAGGATGCCGACCGGGGCGTAACCCAGCGGCTGGTGGGCCAGGATGTATTCGCCGCCGAGCGCGAACAGGATGAGCAGCAGGTGGCCAGCGAACATGTTCGCGAACAGACGCAGGGCCAGGGTGAACGGCCGCACCAGGATGTTCGACATGAACTCGAGCGGGATCAGCAGCGCGAGGATCGGACCACCGACGCCCGAGGGCACCGACTGCAGCTTGAAGTACCCGACCAAGCCGTGCTTGCTGATGCCGACTGCGTTGTAGACCAGCCAACTCATGATGGCCAGCGAATAGACCATGCCGGATCGGGAGAACGTCGGAAACTGAATAAACGGGATCGTCGCCATCAAGTTGTTGAACAAGATGAAGAAGAACAGCGCGAACAGGTAGGGAACGAAGCGCTGGAAGTCGTGGCTGCCGATGATGTCGCGGCCCATGGAGTTGCGCACGAAGCCGTACGCCTCCTCGCCGACGTACTGCAACTTGCCCGGCACCATGGCCTTCTTGCGCGAGGCCATGTAGAAGAGCGCGAAGACGAGGATCGCGGCCAGCACGATCTGCACCATCGGCTTGGTCACACCGGCGACCTGGGCCTGGCCCAGGAACTCGAACGTGCCGGTGCCACCACCGATCGCCGGGAGGTCGAAGTCGGCGGGGCTGGGGGGCGTGAACTCTTCGCCGCCCTCGAGGCGGAGGATGAGGCCGCTCACTCTGTCTCCTGTGTGATCGCTGCTAGCTGGATGAGCTGGGTGGTGAAGAGCTGGATGGGGAGTTCGGGGCGTCGTCGTCGCGTGGTCGGAATCGCGCCCAGGTCTGATAGGTGCCGAGTCCGGCGCCGATCAAGATCCCGATCGCCACCATGAACTGCGTGTTCCACCACAGGTCGAGGAGCCACCCCATCGCGCCGTACAGCAGGACGCCCGACACGAGGTAACCGAACGCCATCCACGGGTCGCCCCGGGGCTGGTCGTCGGGCTGCCTCATTGCGGTCCGGACAATAGCAGCCGGAGATTGTCATCGTTCACTCCCCTCAGTCGGGCCAGCACTTGGCTGGGCAACCGGGTGGTCGGGGAGGTCGTAGACCGGGATCCGCGCAGACATGGCGAGTCTCACCTGCACGACGGTCCAGGCCAGTGCGCCGGCGATGACGGCCCCGGCGAAGTACTGGGCCGACATGGTCTCGTCGAGGTTGTCTGCGCCGTTCAGCGCGGCGAGGACGAGCGCCAAGAACGCGATCTCGAGGGTGTAGGTGAGCATGGCGACGATGAGCGAGGCGCTCGGCATCAGCTGTGACACCAGGTCGACCACCGCGGTACCGGACGACAACACCAGCGCGACGAGGCCGGCTCCGGCGAGTGCCCCCACGAGAGCTGGACGCCCGTCGAGCACAGCGCCCACGAGTGCGAGAAGCAATCCCGCTGCTAACACGACCGCGGTCGACCAGGACAGGATGCGCAGCCCGTGCGGGCCGGGCTGTGACCCGTGCGGGGACCCGTGCTGGGACATCGTCGCGGTCGTCATCGTCGGCGGCCGTTCTAGTCGGGATCGGGAACTGATTCCAGGGTGTTTCAGGTGCTGCTGGGGGTGCTCGTGAAAACTATCACAAAGTCTCGGAGGGGCCCACGTCGGGGGTGAGCGACGGTTCATCGAGCCCTGTCTCCCCCTCCTCGGCCAAGAACGCGGGCCGGTGCAAGATCGGCAACACGAAGGTCAGAAGCAGGGTCAACGCAGTTCCGGATCCGAGGGCGATCCAGACCTTGGGGCCGGTGTACAGGCTCGCGATGACCGTGCCGAACGCAATCAAACCCGCCCAGGCCCACATGATCATCACCGCACGACGGTGGGAGTGGCCGATCTCGAGCAGGCGGTGGTGGAGATGCTGCTTGTCGGGTGCGAACGGCGAGCGCCCCGCACGGGTGCGTCGCGCCACCGCCAGCACCAAGTCGATCAGCGGCACGATGAGGATCAGGATCGGGAGGGCCACCGGTAACAGCATCGGCAGGAAGCTGGATCGGGTGCCGTCCCCGCCGAGGGCGATGTCTTCGGCCGTGAACTGCGTCGTGACGGTGATGGCCGTGGCCGAGAGCACCAACCCGATCAACATCGAGCCGCTGTCGCCCATGAAGAGCCTGGCCGGGTGGAAGTTGTGCACCAAGAACCCGGCACAAGCGCCGGCCAACGCTGCCGAGAGCAGCGCGCCGGTCGTCGCACGACTGACGCCGTTGAGACTGCTGAGCTGGTAGCAGTAGAAGAAGAAGGCGAGCGCGCTGATGCCCACCACCCCAGCTGCCAAACCGTCGAGGCCGTCGACGAAGTTCACCGCGTTGACCGTGGCCACGACGATGAGGGCCGTCAGCAGCGCGCCCTGACTGGTATCGAGGGAGAACTGCTCACCGTCGGGGCGCCAGACATAGCGGAACTGCACGCCCGAGTAGACGAGCAGGCCGACGGCAAGAACCTGCCCCCCGAACTTCGTGAGCGCGTCGAGGTCGAAGATGTCGTCGAGCACGCCCACGCCGCACACGAGCGCTCCGGCCAGGATCACCACGCGCGCATCGGGGAAGGTGAAAGGCCCGCTGTTGCTGAGGAACGGCAGTTCCTTGGCCACGAAGTAGGCAGCCACGAGACCGCCCAACATCGCCAAGCCGCCGAGGTAGGGGATCGGCTCGGCGTGCACGTCGCGGTCGCGGACTGCCGCGACAGCTCCGGTGCGAAGCGCGATCTCCCGCGCGACCACGGTCAGCAGGTAGGTGACCGCGGCAGCAACGAGAAACACCACAAGGTACTCGCGCATGGCTAGTCAGCCGTCGTCTGTGAGGGTGGCGCCGAGCGGTTCAAGCACCTCGTTGAGCTGTTCGAGACTCAGGGCACCCCGACGCAGCACCCGCCCCTGCGAACCCGTCGCGTCGACGATGGTGGAGGCCTCACCCCCAGGTGACTCGCCGTCATCGACGATCACCGCCACGTGGGCGCCCAGCATCTGCTCTGCCTGGTCGGCGTCGGTGGCCGCAGGCATGCCGGTGCCATTGGCCGAGCTCACGGCCAGCGGACCCGTGCGCTCGAGGATGTCGCGGGCCAGCTCGTGGTCGGGCATCCGCACCGCAACGGTTCCACGCGTGTCACCGAGGTCCCATTGAAGAGAAGACTGTTGCTTGCACACCAGCGTGAGCGGACCCGGCCAGAACGCGTCGATCAGCGCCCGGGCATAGCCGGGAATCTCGGTGGCCAGCGCGTCGAGGGTGGTGGCGCTGCTGACCAAGACCGGTGGAGGCATGGTGCGGCCGCGCCCCTTGGCCGACAGGAGGTCCGAGACGGCCTCTGGGTCGAAGGCGTCGGCTCCGACGCCGTAGACGGTGTCGGTGGGCAGCACCACCAGCTCACCGCGCTGGATCGCCATCGTGGCGGCCTCGATGGCCTCCTCGCGCTCGTCCGGCGTGCTGGTGGGAAACCGCTCCGACGTCACGTGCTCACCCTAGGGCTTGGGCTGTGACGAAGCGGGCGCGCCCCGCCAGGTCTCGATGGTCGCGGACGTCGCGCCAGAACCCGCTGGCGCGGAACACCTCGGGAGCCGACTCGCCCTGCACGTCGGCGTGCTCGGCTCCTACCCAGCCGCCGGGCCGAAGCAGCAGGCGGGCTCGGCGCTCGAGCACGCGCATCGCATCGAGGCCGTCGTCGCCGGAGAAGAGAGCCAGGTGTGGGTCGTGGTCGCGAGCCTCAGGCGCCACCGACTCCCACGCCTCGAGTGGGATGTAGGGCGGGTTGCACACGACGACGTCGACGGTGCCAGCGAGGTCGTCGAATGCCTGATCCATCGAGCCGGCACGCAGCTCGACCCCAGTGCCGTGCAAGTTGCGCTCGGCCCAGGCCAGCGCACCCTCGTCGAGCTCGACGGCGTGCACCTGGGCGTGCGGCACCTCGTCGGCTAGCGCGCGCGCGATCGCGCCCGACCCGGTGCAGAGATCGACGACGACGGGCTGCTGCAAGCTCGCGAGCCGATCGATCGCCCAGCCGGCCAACAGCTCGGTCTCGGGGCGGGGCACGAACACGCCTGGCCCGACGGCGAGCGCGACGTGACGAAAGTAGGCCACTCCGGTGAGGTGCTGCAGGGGCTCGCGGGCAGCACGACGATCGATCAGGCCAGCGAACGACTCCTCGTCAGAGACTGACACGTGGTCGACGAGCACCAGACCAGCGCGGCTGGTGCCCAGCACGTGCGCCAACAGCTCGGCTGCGTCGTGCGCGGGGCTGGCCACACCGGCCTCGTCGAGGCGAGCAGCTGCTGCGCGCAGGATGCTGCGTCGTTCGATCACAGCGGCGGTCAGTCTTCGAGCGCGGCCAGCTGGGCCGACAGGTCGGCGTCGAGGCACGAGTCGAGCACTGGTTGGAGGTCGCCGTCGAGCACCTGATCGAGGTTGTAGGACTTGTAGCCGGTGCGGTGGTCGGAGATCCGGTTCTCGGGGAAGTTGTAGGTGCGAATCCGCTCGGAGCGGTCGACCGTGCGCACCTGGCTGCGACGAGCCTGGCTCGCCTCGGCGTCCGCCTCCTCCTGTGCGGCAGCGAGCAGCCGGGCACGGAGGATGCGCATCGCCTGCTCCTTGTTCTGCAACTGACTCTTCTCGTTCTGGCAGCTGGCGACGATGCCCGTGGGCACGTGCGTGATCCGTACGGCGGAGTCGGTGGTGTTCACGCTCTGCCCGCCAGGACCACTGCTGCGGTAGACGTCGATCCGCAGATCGTTCTCGTCGATGACCAGGTCGACCTGCTCGGCCTCGGGAAACACGAGCACGCCGGCCGCGCTGGTGTGCACGCGGCCCTGCGACTCGGTGATCGGCACCCGTTGAACACGGTGCACGCCGCCCTCGAACTTGAGCAGGCCGAAGGGTGCGCTTCCAGGCTCGGTGACCCCCTTGGCCTTCACGGCCACCGTGACCGACTTGTAGCCACCGAGGTCGGACTCGGTGGCGTCGATCAGCTCGACCCCCCAGCCGCGCTGCTCGGCGTATCGGGTGTACATACGCAACAGGTCGCCGGCAAACAGAGCGGATTCCTCGCCTCCCTCGCCGGACTTCACCTCGAGGATCGCGTCCTTGCTGTCAGAGGGGTCACGAGGCACGAGCAGTCGGCGCAGACGCTCCTCGGCGACCGGAAGTTGCTCCTCGAGCGCTTCAGCCTCCGCCGCGAACACAAGGTCGTCGGCCGCCAGCTCCCGCGCCGCCCCGAGGTCCTCCCCGATCGCCTGCCACTCGCGCCAGGCGCCGATGATGGAGCTGAGCTCGGCATAGCGTTGGTTGAGCCGCTTGGCCAGTCGGGCATCCGCGTGCGTCTCAGGCTCTCCTAGCCGTCCCTCGATGTCGCGGTGCTCGTCGAGTAGACCCTCTACGGCTTCGAACACGGGCGCTGCTCCTTCGACGGGTCACCGGTTAGATCCTGGACGCAAATGACGAGCGCCGACCCCCGATGAACTCGGGGGTCGGCGCTCGGAGGATCGCTACTTCGTGGAGTCAGCGTCCTTCTTGGCGTAGCGGGCCTGGAACCGGGCCACGCGGCCGCCGGTGTCGAGGATCTTCTGCTTGCCGGTGTAGAACGGGTGGCACTGCGAGCAGACGTCGGAGTGAATGCTGCCCGACGCGACAGTGCTGCGGGTCGAGAACGAGGCGCCGCAGGTGCAGGTGACCTGGGTGGTGACGTACTCGGGGTGAATGTCCTTCTTCATGATGTCCTCTCGTTGCTCCGGGTCGTCACGCGGCGCGAGACGTGAACCGGAACCGACTGGCCATCCTAGACAACAGCGTCGGAGGCTGCCGAATTCCTGGCGTCATCGCCACCGCTGGCCAGCAGGTGGGAGAGGCCTTCCTGGTGCAACCAGAGCCGGATCAGCACCGTCGTCCCGGCGCCCTCGGTCGACTCGAGGACGACGTCGCCCGCGTGGGTGTCGATGATCGTCTGCACGATCCGCAGGCCCAGCCCGGTGCCGGCGATCTCGTTGCTCATCGCGTTGGAGGCGCGGAAGAAGCGGGTACCCAACCGATCGAGTTCACCACTCGGAATGCCGATGCCGTGGTCAGTGATGCGGATCTCTACCCGTGGCCCGAACCGAGCAACCGTGACTTCGACGGTGCCGCCGTCATGACTGAACTTGACCGCGTTGGTGAGCACGTTGAGGAAGGCGCGGTAGAGCATGGGTCGGTCGGCGACGACCACCAGTTCACTGTCGAGGCCTTTGATTGCCACCGAGATCGAGCGTCGCGCGGCTGTCATCCGAACGTCCACCGCGGCGTCGGTGAGGATGGCCGAGACGTCTGATGGTTCCATCTGGGCCGCGAGTTGTTCGGCCTTGGACAGCGCGAGAAGGTCGTCGATGAGGGTACGCAGCCGCACCACGTTGCGGCGGGTCGCATCGAGGATTCGCTCGTGCCGCGGCTCGAGCTGTCCCTCGAACTCGTCGGCCACGATCTCGAGATAGCCCGCGATCGTCGTCAGCGGCGTCCGCAGCTCGTGAGACACGTTGGAGACGAAGTCGTCCTTGGCGCTGTCGAGCACGTGCAGCTCGTCTTGGATCCGCCCCTCGACCGCCCTGGCTCGCGACTGGGCATCGGCAAAGTCGTTGAGCGCCACGGCGATGGCGCGCACCTCCTTGGGCCCCAGCTCGGCGTTGGCGCGGACGTCGGGATCGGGCCGGGTCATCCGTTGGACGACCTTCTCCAACTCCAGCAGGGGGGCAGACAGCTCGGAGAGCAACCGGGTGCGCGCGCGTCCGACGAGAATCCACGACAAGGCCATGATGAGCAGGGCCGCCACGATGGTGGCGCGGAATCGCAAGATGGCCGACTCCCCCGATTCTTGACGCTTCGTGTCGAGACCGGATTCGGTGGCTGACCTGGCGCCTCGAAATGTCGAGAAGAGCCGCCGTCCCTTGTCGAAACGAGCTTGGACGAACGTGTCCGGTCCCCCGGGGGCGACGATGCGCGGTCGGGCGTACTCGTCTAACCAGCTCTGCGCGGTACGGATCTCCTTGGCGACCGCCGGCTCCAAGTCTCCGGCGTCCGCCACCCGGGCCTCGAGCTCTTCGATGTGGGGTGCGAGGTCGTCGAGGGCGGTCGTGAACTCCGTCCGCCAGTCCGCGTCACCGGTGCGAGCCCAGGCGGACACGGCGAGCTCGAGGTCGTCGATGTCCTCGCCGACCAATTGGTGGGCCCGGGCAACCGGTTCGACGCCGTCGATCAGGTCATCGACAGCGCGCGTCGAGAGCAGCACTCCGAGCACACAGATCACTGCCATCACCGGCACCAGCACGCCCACGCGCCAGATCACCGGGGCCACCAGCCGAGACACCGGCGTGCCAGGCGTGCGGCGTCGCACAGGTAGAGCCATCAGACGTCCACTCCCCCCGATGCAGCGCCTCGAGTCGACTCGGATGGCACTGCAACATCATGCGCGGCGGCGCCGCGCACTCTCCCACTTGGGAGGGTAGCCCGCGCTGGGGACTCAGATCGGCAAATTCGGCCGACTCGTGCAGCCGGACCCGGGTCAAGCCCGAGCAGCCAGCAGCGCCTCGACCCGCTCACCCAGCTCGCGTGGGCTGAAGGGCTTGGTCATGTAGTCGTCAGCACCGGAGTCGAGCCCGAACTCGACGTCCGACTCCTGGGCCCGAGCCGTGAGCAGGATGACCGGCAGATGGCGCAGGTCTGGGTCGGCGCGCAGCATCTTGATCGCCTCCAGCCCGGAGGTGCCCGGCATCATCACGTCCAGCACGGCGAGGTCGGGCCGCTCGACGCGACAGGCCTCGTAGGCCGCGGCGCCGTCACCGACGGCGACGATCTCGTGACCCATGCTCGAGAGCTTGAACTCGACGAGCTCGCGGATGTCGGTGTCGTCGTCGGCCACCACGATGCGTGCCATGTCAGCGTCCCTGCCCTGGAGTCGTCTTGTGCAGTTGCATCAAGAACTCGATGTTCGTTTGCGTCTTGCCGATCCGCTCGAGCAAGGTCTCCAACGCGAGCTCACTGCCCTGGGCGGCCAGCTCTCTGCGCAGCTTCGCCACGATCGAGAGCTCTTCCTCACCCATCAGCTGCTCCTCGCGACGCGTGCCTGAGGCGACGACGTCGATCGCCGGGAACAAGCGCTTGTCGGCGAGCTCTCGGCGCAGGCGGATCTCGAGGTTGGCGGTGCCGGTGAACTCCTCGAAAATCACTTCGTCGGTGGCAGACCCCGTCTCGACCAGGGCTGTCGCCAGGACCGTCAGCGATCCGCCGTTCTCGATGTTGCGCGCTGCGCCGAAGAACTTCTTCGTGGGATAGAGAGACGCTGCGTCCACTCCCCCAGCCAGTACTCGCCCCGATGTCGGGGTCGCGTGGGTGTAGGCCCGGCCCATGCGGGTGATGCCGTCGACGAGCACAACGACATCATGGCCAAGCTCGACGAGCCGCTTGGCGCGCTCGATGGCCAGCTCGGCGACCGTGGTGTGGTCGACCGCCGGCCGGTCGAACGTGGAGGCGATGACCTCACCCTTGACCGACCGCTGAAACTCGGTGACCTCTTCGGGCCGCTCGTCGATGAGCACCACCATCAGGTGACACTCGGGGTTGTTGGCCGTGATGGAACTGGCGATCGACTGGAGCAACATCGTCTTGCCGGCCTTGCCAGGCGACACGATCAGGCCGCGCTGACCCTTGCCGATCGGGGCAGCGATGTCGACGATCCGGCCCACGATGTTGTCGGGCCCGGTCTCGAGCCGGAGCCGCTCCGAGGGGAACAGCGGCGTGAGCTGGTCGAACTCGACCCGGTTGCGCACCGCCTCGGGGTCTCCTCCGTTGATGCTGTCGATGCGCACCATCGGGTTGAACTTTTCCTTGCGCTCCCCCTCACGGGGCTGGCGCACCTGTCCCACCACGGCGTCGCCCCGACGCAGCCCGTACTTACGGACCATCGAGAGCGACAAGTAGACGTCGTCGGGACCAGCGAGATAGCCGCTGGTGCGCACGAACGCGTAGTTGTCGAGCACGTCGAGGATGCCGGCAGCCGGCACCAGCACATCGTCCTCGAGGATCGTCGTGTCGGGCTCGTTCCGGTGACCACCACCGCCGGTGGCGGCTGAGCCGGTGCCCGGTCCGGCGCCTGGGCCGGTGCGGTTGCGGTCGCGACCACGGCGTCGTCGGTTGCGACCTGCGCGACCCTCGCCGTCTTCACCGTCCTCGCCCTGATCGCTGGGCTGGTTGTTTTGGGGTTGGCCCGACTGTTGGCCCGGCTGCTGGCCCGACTGCTGGCCCGACTGCTGGCCTGCACCCTTGCCCTGCTTGGATCCATCGCCCTGCTTGGACCCGCCCTGCTTGGCCTCGCCCTGCTTGGCCTCGCCTTGCTTCGACTGGTCGTTCTGCTTCGACTGCTTCCCCTGGCCGCCCTGGTGCGATTGGTCAGCCTGGGGTGAACGGTCGGCGCCGCCCTTGGCTTGCTGGCCGCGCTCCTTCTTCGGCTCGCCCTGATCGGAGGAGCCGGAGGAGTCGGTCGCGCCGGATGCCTCGGTGGCCGCCTCGGTTCGAGTGGACTGCTCCCGCCGCGGCTGCTCAGGCTCAGGATCGGCCTTCGGCCTCGCGCCACCGGATGACGCCGATTGTGCTCCCTTGATGGCGTCGACGAGTTGGGCCTTCTTCATCGATCCGGAACCGGCGATACCCATGCCCCCCGCCATCGCCTTGAGGTCGGCGAGCAGCATGGAGTTGAGTCCGCCGCCCTTGCTGCGGGCCTTCGTGGGCGTATCGCCCGCGGGAGCGCCGTCGTTGGTGTCGCCACGGTGAGCACGGTCGGGGGTCTCGGGCACGTGAGTCCTTCCACGTCATGTACGTGTGTCAGCGGGCCGGACGTCCCGACCGCGACTGTGTCGTCCTCGATCAGACGGGACGAGCGAACGGCGCCGGTGGCGCCACGCCTCAATCGGCGCGCGGCCAATCTAGCACCGGACGAACGGTCACCCGCTGCGAACACCCCGGACGTCGACGGTCAGGGTCTGGGCCACCCAGCCGCGGGGGCAGCGTGCGAGGAGTTCCTCGACGTCGTGGCCCCCGGGATAGGTGAAGGCGAGCACGGTCGGTCCCGCACCCGAGACCACCGCCGCGATCCCGTCTGCGCGCAGCGCTTCGACGAGATCCAGGCTTTGGGGCATGGCGGGGCGTCGGTAGTTCTGATGCAGCAAGTCGCGGGTTGCCCGGAGCAGCTGATCGGGGCGCGCACCCAAGGCGGCCACGAGCAACGCGGCACGACCGGAGTTCGCCGCAGCGTCACGGTGCGGGACCTCCGCCGGCAGCAGGCCGCGGGCCACCTCGGTCTCGACGCCGTGGGGAGGCACGAACACCACGGCACCGATCTCCGGGTCGATGGGTGCCTGAACAGCGAAGAAGCCGTCGTCATCGCCGGCCACCACGAAGCCGCCGAAGCAGGCCGGCGCCACGTTGTCAGGGTGCCCCTCGATGTCGGCCGCCATCTGGAACAGGGCCAGATCGTCGAGCTGGTCGGTGCCCCCCTCGACGAGCGCTCGGGCCAGGGCCAGGCCGCCCACGATCGCGGCGGACGACGAGCCGAGGCCGCGAGCGTGCGGAATGACGTTGGTGCACTGCAGGCGCAAGCCGGACGGTCGAGCACCGAGGGCGTCGAATGCGGCATTCATGGATCGCACCACGAGGTGGCGCTCGTCCCGCGGCACCGTGTCAGCACCTTCACCCTCGACCATGACTTCGAGCCCGGTCTCCAGCACCTGTCCCTGGAGAGTGTCGTGCAGGGTCAGCGCGAGGCCCAAGGAGTCGAAGCCCGGCCCGAGGTTGGCCGACGTGGCCGGCACCAGGATCCGCACCGGTCCGTCGACGAAGGTGACCATCAGGTCAAGCCAGCGGCGGCCGCGGCGGCCGCCACATCGGCGTCCACGACGACGTCGACCAAGGGGCCGACCCCTTCGAGTGCCGTGGCGGTGTCCTTGAGCCCGTGTCCTGTGACGGTGATTGCAACGGTGCTACCGCGGTAGGACTCACCATGCGCTAGCTCTTGCAGCAAGCCCGCGATGCCGGCAGCCGAGGCGGGCTCGACGAAGACACCGTCGTGCGACGCCAGCTCCCGCTGGGCCGAGAGGATCTGCTCGTCGGTGACTGCCGCGAAACGCCCCGCCGACTCGTGAGCTGCAGCCTCGGCGAGCTTCCAGGAAGCCGGGTTGCCGATGCGGATCGCGGTTGCCTTCGTCTCCGGATCGGGGAACGGCTTACCCGTCACCAGCGGTGCAGCCCCCGCGGCCTGGAAGCCGCGCATCACCGGTGTCTTGGTGGCCATGCCGAGCTGCGCGTACTGGCAGTACCCCAGCCAGTAGGCCGCGATGTTGCCTGCGTTGCCCACAGGCAGGAGGTGGAAGTCGGGGGCGTCGCCGAGGTAGTCGACGATCTCGAACGCAGCCGTCTTCTGCCCCTCGAGCCGCACCGGGTTGACCGAGTTGACCAGTGCGACCGGGTAGTCCCAGGCCAGTCCACGGGCCATGGTGAGGCAGTCATCGAAGTTGCCGCGCACCATGATCACCTGCGCGCCGTGCACGATGGCTTGCGCCATCTTGCCCGCGGCGATCTTGCCCTCAGGCACCAGCACGAGGGGCTTGAGCCCTGCTTTGGCCGCGTAGGCCGCCATCGAGGCCGACGTGTTGCCCGTCGAAGCACACACCACGGCTTGCGCTCCGTCGGCCTTCGCCACCGAGATCGCGGCGGCCATGCCCCGGTCCTTGAACGAACCGGTCGGGTTGTTGCCCTCGACCTTGAGCCACACCTCGGCGCCGGTCAGGCCCGAGAGCCACTCCGAGTGCACGAGGGGCGTGCCGCCCTCTCGCAGCGTGACCGCTGGCGTTCCTTCAGGAATCTCGAGCAACTCGCGGTACTCGTCGATGACGCCGCGCCACTGGTGGGTGTGGGCCCGGGTGCCGAGGCTCATTCGTCTCCCCCTTCGACGCGCATCACCGCGGTGACCTCACGGACGATGTCGAGCTTGCGCAGGTGCTCGACGGTGGCGCTCAGTTGGGCGTCGGTGGCCCAGTGCGAGACGACGACCAGCTGGGCGTCGTCGTCGCGGCCCTCCTGCTTCACGGTCTGGATCGACACGCCGTGCTCTGCAAAAGCCAACGCGACCGTTGCGAGCACGCCCGCGCGATCATCGACGTCGATCGCTACGTGGTAGCGCGTACGGGTCTCGCCCATGGGCAGCACGGCCCGGTCGGCGTAGGCCGACTCGCCAGCGCCCCGGGTGTCGGACACCCGGTTGCGGGCCACGGTGACGAGGTCACCGAGCACGGCACTCGCCGTGGGTGCGCCGCCGGCGCCGGGGCCGTAGAACATCAGCTGTCCCGCAGCGTCCGACTCGACGAACACAGCGTTGTAGGCCTCCCGCACGCTCGCTAGCGGGTGACTGCGGGGAATCATCGCGGGGTGCACTCGCACCGCGACCGCCTCACTCGGCCCATCGACGGCGTCGTCAGTGGTGCGCAGCTCGCAGATCGCCAGCAGCTTGACCACGCAGCCCATGTCGCGCGCCGACTGCACGTCTGCAGCCGTGACCTCGGAAATGCCCTCGCGGTGCACGTCGGCGGCCGTGATCCGCGAGTGGAAGGCGAGCGAGGCCAAGATCGCGGCCTTGGCCGCGGCATCGAAGCCTTCAATGTCGGCGGTGGGGTCGGCTTCGGCGTAGCCGAGGTCCTGCGCCTCTTGGAGCGCCTCTGCGAACCCGGCGCCCGAGCTGTCCATCTTGTCGAGGATGAAGTTGGTCGTGCCGTTCACGATGCCGAGCACCCGGGTGACCCGATCGCCGGCGAGCGACTCGCGCAGCGGCCGCAAGATCGGGATGGCGCCAGCCACCGCGGCCTCGTAGTAGAGGTCGCGCCCGGCCTTCTCAGCCGCCTCGAACAGGGTCGGGCCGTCTTCAGCGAGCAACGCCTTGTTGGCGCTGACGACGCTCGCACCGTGCTCGAGGGCAGACAAGATCAGGGTGCGAGCCGGCTCGATGCCGCCGATCACCTCGACCACGACGTCGACGTCACCGCGGGCCACGAGGGCAGCCGCGTCGGTGGTGATCAGACCGTCAGGAAGGTCGACGTCACGCGGGGCATCGATCCGGCGGACCGCGACCCCCACGAGCTCGACCGGACGACCGACGCGCTCGGCGAGGTCGTCGGCCTGCTCGAGGAGCAGTCGCACCACTTGTGAGCCAACTACGCCACAACCGAGAACGGCCACCTTGACCGGTGTCTCCAGCGCCATGCTGGGGGGAGACACGTTCATTCGACACCCACGTCCGTTGCCAACAAATCGTCCTCAGTCTCGCGCCGCACGACGACCCGCGCGACGCCGTCCCGTACCGCGATCACCGGCGGACGCAGCGCGTGGTTGTAGTTCGAGGCCATCGAGCGGCAGTAGGCACCCGTGCCAGGCACCGCGACCAGGTCTCCGGGAGCCACGTCGCCGTGGAGGAACTCGTCACG
>JBAUWM010000324.1:0-4409 GCA_049583775.1 Nocardioides sp. | reverse complement strand
CGCGGCGATAAGACGCGCGTTGTATGTGCACCGACCCGCGGGGTGGCGCGCTACCGCGTCCGGCCGAGGTCGAGCGCCGTCAGTTGCCCGCTCTCGCGCACAGCCAGTGAGGCTCCGGGTGTGGTCCGGTTGACCGAGACCCGGAGGGCGTAGGTGCGGTTCTGGCCCGTCCGGACGACGAGATCCACTCCAGTGATCGCGATGCTCAGCGGCTGTCCTGCCTGTGCGACCGCGGGGTACGCGGGGCCGAAGGGCACGTTGTTCGCTGTCAGCTGGTAGGTGAATTCGACCTCGTCGTCGGGCAGCGGGCACGCGCATTCCACAACGGACTGACCGCTTAACAGCACATGATGATCCGCGGCCGAGGAGTCGGTGAAGCCGGAGATCGGTAGGGGCAGCACCACGCTGGCGACGTTGAACGAGGCACCCTGCTCATGGGGTCCGGTTGAGCCGGCCAGGTTGCCGGTTGCGAGGTTGGGAGTCATGCGGTCTGTCTCCACGGCGCCTGGGGCGAGGTTCTCTCCTGTCACGGCCCATCGAGCGAGCTGACGGGAGGAGATCGAGGCATCCGCGATGACGGTGTGCCCGGTGAGCTTGCCGGCGATCTCGGACTCGGAGACGCACCCGGTCGGTTGCGCGCAGGCGAGGTCCGCACCGGTGCCCCCGTCGACGTCGTCGCCGTCGGCGAGGTCTGCTGGTATCCCCCGCAGCTCTGACCACAGGTCAGCATCACCATCAGTGAGGTCGCCCGGGACGCCTTCGAGGTTGTTCCAGTGAACGAGACCGTCCGCGTCGTTCGGTGCGGGCTGCTCGGGGTCATCTTCCCTGAGCTCGTCTCTCAGTGCCTGCAACTGTGCAGCGCCGGCGCTGTCCCCGTCGACGCTCCAATCCAGAGCCCGCTCGTTGCTCTTGCAGGTCTCATCGCTACCGATGATGCGCAACCCGCCAGACGGCGCGACACAGCCGTGAATCCTCGCCTGGTCGCCCCCGTGCGCACCCGCGAGAACCGCCGTCACAAGCACGAGTGCGGCAGCCACGCCGATGACGGCGGAGGCCCTTACCGCTTCTTTGGACCGGTCCGGTTTTTGCATGATCTTCAACTCCTTGGTTCGTGGGCACCGCGGATGGCGGATGGCGGATGGTTCAGGTGGCGCTTGGACACTCTGAGCGCCGGGCACCTAGCGGCGCATGGTGCAGATGACCCATACGCGGGCAAGCCCGTCGCGCGCGCCGCTGCGGCTCGAGTCAGGATGGGTCGATGGTTTCTGGGTTGCGCCACTCCGAGTTGGAGAACTGCGCGATCCGCCAGGACAGGGCGACGGCCGCCACCACGGCAAGCGCGTACTTGACAGTTGAGACCGCGATCGAGCCACCCGGGGCGACCACCTCGAGGACGAACGCCATCCCAGCGACTGCGACGACCCAGAGTGGCACCAGCCGGCGACGGTAAAAGGCTATTGGGAGCAGGAGTACAGACAGTCCGTAGGACACGATGAGCGGCAGCACGAGCAGTCCGATTGCGGCGTCGCTGTTGATGCTCTCGAGAGTCTCGATCGCCGCCTCGCGGCTTGGTGCCGCGTCCAGAATCCCGACCGTGATGAGGGAGAAGACCGCGTAGGCAACGTGACCGAGCGCGCCCATCACCCCGAAGAGGGCCGCAGCCCAGGCGAGCCGCCGTCCGCGGCCACGGACCACCCGCGCGGCCCCGATCACGCCGACGACGAGAAGGATGGATGAGATGACGAGCACGACGGCCTCGGCCGTCAGGCGGCCCGGGGCGGACGATGCCGCGTCGTACAGGCCAGCTGCCTGCCCGTCGTTCGGCGGCGCTATGAGGCCACCGATTCCAACTAGCGCGGCCGAGCCCGCGAGCGCTGCTGCCGTGACCATTCGGTGGGTGCGAGAGGCGTCTGCATGGACTCGGTTGGGTTTCGAAAGTGTCTGCGTTTCGTTCAGCATCGGGCTGGCTCCTCATCGACGGGATCTGACCCAGCCAGCCTTTCCGTCACGGCCGGCCTGCACATCGATCTCAGCGGCAGTCTCGACAACCCCTGGTTCCAGAGACCGCGGATAGCAATCCACCTGCAGGTTGAGGAACCTTGCCGCAAGGTGGATGCCGCTCGCGGCGGTCTCTGGCACTCTGACGGACATGTCGAGGATCGGTGGCGGGATCGACGTCCGCTCCGTCACCTCGTCGGTCCGGACGATGAGTGCGGAGCGTCGAGAAGATGTCCTGCTGGCCGGGTTCATCGGCCTCGCCGGCCTGGCCGAGGTGGCCCTCGGGGCGGTCTCTGGCCACGCGTTGGTCGCGACCCTGTCGTTGCTGGTCATGACCGCTGCGCTGATGGTGCGACGGCTTCGCCCCCGCATGTCCCTCGTGCTCGTGCTGCTGGCGCTGGCCGTTCAGTCATTCCTCGGCGTCCCTGTCAATGCTCAGCTGGTGACGATCCTGTTCATCCTCGTCGCGGCCTACTCGGTCGGTGCGCACCTCGATCGGAGGGCCTCGGCCATCGGGCTCGCGATCAGTGCCCCGCTGATCGCGATCGCGGTCGCCGGGTCGGACGGCTCCGACTATGGATTCGCCCTGATCCTGGTCACGGGTCCCTGGATCGCCGGCGTCCTGGTGCGAGCACGGTACGCCGCGGAGGCGGAGGCGGTCGTCAGCGCTCAGTTGCGGTCGAAGCAGGCGGCTGACGACGAACGAGAGCGCATCGCTCGAGAGCTCCACGACATCGTCTCCCACGGCCTCTCAGCGATGGTCGTGCAGGCAGCCGCTGCTGCAGAGCTGATCGACCGCTCACCCGAGGCTGCTCGCAAGGCCATGCACGAGGTCCAGGCAACAGGCGCTGCCGCCATGATGGAGATGAGACACATGCTCGGGCTGATGCGAGGGGTCGACGCCGCTGGACGCAGACCGCAACCTGCCCTGGAGGACGTACAGGAACTCATCGCAGCCGAACAGGCCGCGGATCGCTCCGTGACCCTGACCGTGCAGGGAACACCACGTGAGCTGCCGCGCGGACTGGCACTCTCGATCTTCCGAATCGTCCAGGAATCACTCACCAACGTACGCAAGCACGCGAGCGGGAGCCGCTGCGAGGTGACCATCACCTACACGCCCGATGCCCTAGAGGTGGAGATCGTCGACAACGGAGTTCGCGCTTCGCACCCGGAGAGCTCCGGCTTCGGGATCATCGGCATGTGCGAGCGTGCCCGCCTGTATGGCGGAACACTCGATGCCCGACCACGCACGCCAGGTGGCGGTTGGGTCGTTCGAGGCAGATTCCCCCTGGAGTATCAGGTGATCGAGTCGTGATCCGGGTTCTCGTCGTCGACGACCAGACTCTCGTGCGCGAAGGGTTCCAGGCGATCCTGGATGGCCAACCCGACTGCGAAGTCGTGGCGACGGCGAAGGACGGGGTCGATGCCGTCGAGCAGACCCTTCGGCTAGCCCCGGACGTCGTTCTCATGGACATCAGGATGCCGCGACTCGACGGCGTCGAGGCAACCCGTCGGATCTGCTCGGATCAGCGCTGGACCGGACGGGTCATCGTCCTCACGACTTACGGAGCCGATGAATACGTCTGGGACGCCTTGCACGCGGGCGCCTCGGGCTTTCTCCTGAAGACCACGACCGCCGGTGACCTTGTCCACGCCGTGCGGTGCGTCGCCGCAGGCACGGAACTCCTCGCTCCCGACGTGACCAGACGACTGGTTCGCCAGTTCATGGCACAGCCACGCCCAGGAGAGTCAGCACCAGGACTTGCGGAACTCAGCGAGCGGGAACGGCAAGTGTTCGAGCACCTGGCCAACGGCCTCTCAAACGCCGAGATCGCCAGCACGATGTTCTTGTCGGAAGCAACGGTGAAGACGCACATCAACCGTCTCTTCGCCAAGCTGGGAGTACGCGACCGCGTGCAAGCGGTGATCTTCGCCTACGAGTCAGGATCTGTCTCGCCTGGGCGGCGCGGCGGGCAATAGCGGCAGAAAGACGCAGGTGTCGGCGACATGAGGGCAGTTGGCTGCCTAATCGGGCATCGAGGATGACGTCACTGCTTCGTCGAGAAGGGCAGGATTGTCCAGGCTGGGGCGAAGGGTGGCTGCAAGATCAGCGCTAGACGCATCGCCTGCCCAGGCGAGGTGGCGCAGGGCGCGGTAGGTGGACTCGACCATTCCCGCTCGCGAGGCGTGGGCGAGAAGGTCGCGGGCGACGCGGTCGGACTCCTCTGGGTCGTTGGCGACGACCACACAGGTCGTGTCGAGGATGACCGCGACTGGCCAGTGGTAGGCATAGCCGTGGCGGCGGATTCGGGCTTGCTCATACGCGTGAGTACCCCCTCAGCGCGGCCACTTGTTCCAGTGAGCGTGCATTGACGGGATGCCCGACTCGAGGCTGATCCGGGGACGTT
>JBAUWM010000323.1:0-5874 GCA_049583775.1 Nocardioides sp. | reverse complement strand
GTCCGGGTCGACTCCCGGTTGCCGAGCGAGCCAGGCCAGTGCGTCGTAGCAGTCGTCACGCGCTGCGGGGAACGCGTGCTCGGGTGCCAGGCGGTAGCGGACCGTGGCGACCACGATGGCGAGCTCGTCGGCGATCGAGCGCAGCGCCGGCTCGTCCTGGAGCGGGCTGCCGATCACGAGTCCGCCGCCGTGGAGGTAGAGCAGCGCAGGAGCTGTGGCGGGGGCGTGCACCGGTCGGTAGACGCGGATCGCAGCGGTCGAGGAGACTTGGCTTTCGACGAAACCCGGGTCGCCGGGCAGCCTGCGCACCAACTTTCTGATCGAGGGCAGCTGCCATGCCGCGACGCGGGCGCGCGGAAGCATCCTGGAGGCCGTGCGCAGCTCGGGGTGGAACCGACGGGCGTGCAGTCTGCTGAGCATCACGAGGCCTCCTTGGCGCCAGCAGTGGCGGGCTGACCCATGGCGGGGCTTACCGCTTCGAACCGCACCGGTACGGCGCTGAGGATCGGCATCCGACTGATCGCGTCGAGACTGGTCTCGGTGCTGAGCAGGCGCGACACCGCGGCGAACCGGCTGGTGTCCGCGCCCTGGGATGGACCACCGCCACCGAAGCCGTGCGAGACCGACACGACCCCGCGACGCAGGGTCGGGTCGGCGCTGAGCTGGACCTCGATCGCGCCGTGCGCCGAGACCAGTCGCATCACGTGTCCCTCGGCGACCCCCAGCTCAGCGAGGTCGTCGGGGTGCACGTGAGCCGGGTTGCCCGTCGCCGTCCGTGGCAGCTCGTGGCACATGCTGTTGTAGACCAGCCCATTGCGGCGCGAGGTGAGCAGGTGGGTGAACTCGCCACCCTCGCCGAAGGACCCCTCGACCCCCGGGTCACGACCCAGGGCCGTCTCGATCTCCGCCGCGACACCCTCGGGGAACAGCTGGAAGCGGTCGTCCATGCCCTCGAACTTCTCCACGACCTCCACGCGCGCGAAGTCGTCGTAGACGTGTCCCCCGGCGCGCGAGGCGATGGTCTCAAAGGGCACCCTGGTCGAGCCCTCGGGATAGAGCAACGAGAAGAACTCGAGGGACGAGGGCGGCGTCTCGACGTCGAGGTCCCCACCGGGCAGGGTGACCGTGGTCCCCATGCGCTGGGCGAGGGCTGCCAGGTAGCGCCACTCCTCCCGCGCATCGCCGGGCGGCTCGACGACCGGCTCGGCGTACTGCACGAAGGGCGCGTCGTAGAGGAAGTCGTTGTAGGCGGTCAGCTCGGCACGCTCGAGACCGTAGCTAGCCGGCAGGAAGTAGTCCGCCAGGGCGGCGGTGCCGGTCTCGCGTACGTCGATGCACACCAGGAGGTCCAGCGACGCCAGCGCCCGCAGGGTCTTGTCCTGGTCCGGCCACGAGCTGACCGGGTTGCCACCGATCACGATCAGCGCGCGGATCTGGCCGTCGCCTGGGGTCAGGATCTCGTCGGCAAGGGTGCTGGTCGGCATCTCGCGGTAGACCTGGCGCGCACCGTGCAGTCGGGACCGCTGAGTGTTGGTGTCGGGGTTGAGCGTGTCGGGCAAGAACGCTTGCGGCACGACCGCCGCCACTGACGGCAGGTCGGGCAGCAGCATCGGCACCGTCTCGTGGATCTCGCCGGCCCGGTTGAACCGCCCGCACACGACGTTGAGACAGGCGATGAGGTGCTCGACGAGGTTGCCGTGTGGGCCCATGTCGGGTCCTGTCGCACTGCTCACCGTCCCCCGGCGACCGTGAGCGAACAGGGAGGCAGCAGCCACGATGTCGTCGGCCGCCAACCCCGTCCGCCGTGCCACCACGTCGAGGGTGAAGGGCCGCAGGGCCACCCTGAGCTCGTCGAGGCCGTCGACGAACTCGTTGCAGAAGGGCACGTCGTGCCAATCTGAGTCGAGGATGAGGTTGAGCATCCCGGCCAGCAGCGCGGCATCTTCCCCGGGCCGGATCGCCAGGTGCAGGTCGGCGAGGTTCGCCGTCTGGGTGCGTCGCGGATCGACCACGATCAGCTTCAGCCCACGGTCCTTGGCCTCGCGGATCGCGCGGGGACGCCAGCCGGGAGGCGCGCCGGGCACGTTGAGGCTCGAGACCACGACGTTGTTGCCGATCATCATGGCGACGTCTGCGGACCCGAAGTCGTGCGTGCCTCCGGCCCAGACGCCCACACGACCGGCGGCGATGACCTTGGCCGGCTGGTCCAGGGTCAGCGACGAATACATCTGGTGGGACCCGATCCCCTTGAGCCACGCGTGCGCCGTCGGCATCAGGGTGGTCTTGAACGTCGCGCCGTTGCCGGCGTAGATGGCGACCGACTGTGCCCCGTGAACGCTTTGGATCTCCACCAGCCTCGACGCGATCTCGTCCATGGCCAGGTCAGCGGACATCGCCTCGACCTGTCCGTCGACGCGGCGTGTGACCGAGCCCCGACGGCTTTCCGCGGTGAGCAGGTGAGGGAACTGGCGGCCCTTGGTGCAGCTGAAGCCGCGGCTCATCGGATGCGCGTCGTCCGGCTCCCAGCTGACGACGTCGTTGCCCTCGACTTGTGCGACGAAGCCGCAGAAGGCGGTGCAGATGGTGCAGAACGTCTGCTTGGTCTCGGTCATCGTGAACAGCTCCTCGGGACGGCTCGGCATTCTTCGATACGCGCGGCCTCGGCGGCCGCGGGCCTTACTCGTCGAAACCGTGGGGTTGATCCAGCTGCGTGCTCGCGGAGAACTGCAGCACTCCGTCCTCGATGGCGCCGCGGCGGATCGTGCGGACATCGGTCAGGTAGTTCTGCTTGAGCAGCCACGGCGCCCGGTCACCCTGCTTGGGCAAGTCGTCCATCGCGCGCTGGATATAGCCCGAGGTCAGATCCATGAAGGGGCGCTCCCCCACGGATGCGTCACGCACGGGCACCACGGCGGTCTTGCCGATCTGGTCCATGTGGGCGAGCAGGCGTGCGGCGTACTCACCGACGAGGTCGGCCTTGAGCGTCCAGGACGCGTTGGTGTAGCCCATGGTGAAGACGAAGTTGGGGATGTCGCTGAGCATCATGGCCTTGTAGGCCATTCGCTGGGAGAAGTCGACCTTCTCACCGTCCACGCAGAAGTCGATCCCACCGAACATGCGCATGCTCAGCCCCGTGGCGGAAACGATGATGTCGGCCTCGAGATGCTCCCCCGAGGTCAAGACGATCCCAGTCTCGTCGAAGCGCTCGATGGTGTCGGTGACGATGGAGGCCTTGCCCTCGCGCAGCGACGTGAACAGGTCGCCATTGGGGATCGCGCAGGGCCGCTGGTCCCATGGGTTGTAGGTCGGCTGGAAGTGTTCGTCGAAGCCGACGTCATCGGGGAGACTCTTCTCCGCCGACTTGCGTACGAACTTCTTCATGGCGTCCGGGAAGCGGCGGGCGAACTGATAGCTGCCCACCATCAGCAGCACGTTCTTCCACCGCACGACGGGGTAGATCATCCGGTGCGGCAGCGGAGAAAGCAGTTTGGCCAGCGGGTCGCGGTCGGGGGAGGCCAGTATGTACGTCGGGGTCCGCTGCAGCATGGTGATGTGTTCGGTCGTCGCGGCCATCGAGGGGACGAGGGTGACCGCCGTCGCCCCGCTGCCGATGACGACGACCTTCTTGCCTGCGTAGTCCAAGTCCTCGGGCCAGTGCTGAGGGTGCACGATCTGGCCGCCGAACTCCTCCTGGCCGGGGAAGTGCGGGGAGTTCCCTTGCTCGTAGTCGTAGTAACCCGTGGCGCCCCAGAGCAGCTGGCAGGTCATCGACTTGGACTCACCGTCCACATCGAACTGGACCGTCCAGCGCGAGGAGGCGCTGTCCCAGTCTGCACGGGTGACAGCGTGGTGGTAGCGGATCAGCCTGTCGACGCCGTACTCCCGTGCGACGGTCCGGACGTAGTCAAGGATCAAGCCTCCGTCGGCCAAGGAGGTGTCGCTGGGCCAAGGCCGCCAGCGGTAACCGAAGGTGAACATGTCCGAGTCGGAACGGATGCCGGGGTACTTGAACAGATCCCAGGTGCCGCCGCTGGCCGCGCGCGACTCGAGGATGGCGATGCTGCGTTGCGGGTGCGCGGTACGCAACTGGCAGGCCGCGCCAATACCGGAGAGCCCCGCCCCCATGATCAAGACGTCGACGTGTTCGGGGCTCTGATTCGAGGGCACGACGTCGACCCTAGCCAGTTATCGACGTACTTTCAGGCAAATTGACACGCGTCATTTTCGTGCCCGGACAGCCGCGTTCGGACGGCCTCCGGACCGCACCAAGGTGCAGATCCAGCGACCGTCCGAGACCGAGTCAGAAAGAGAACAGGGTCCGTGGCGTGTCGAGATAAGTGCGTCTAGTTCAGACGCAGGTCACCTTGATCACTGTGCTGCCCTTGAAGCTCGACGCCCGCTTGGCGGCAGACTTGGTCCGGGCCTGACCGAACTTGGAACGCTTGACGCTGGTGCCCAAGGAACCGCCCGACGACTTGAAGGTCGCAGACACTGCGCCGCAGCCCCTGTTGAACGTGCCCTTGGCGGCACAGTCGGTCACCCCAGATACTCGCGAGCACTTTCTTACTGCGGCTTTCTCGGCGCGCGCCGCCGTGCTGGCGCCCTTAGAAGCGGCGGCAGCGCCATCGCTCGCGATTGCGATCGATGCAAAGAGACCCGCGCGAGCAGCGGAAGCATCGTCCGTGGCGGCCTCAGTAGCGGCAGGAACAGACATCAGGACAAGAGCAACAGCGGAGACTGCGGCAGTGCGGAAAAGCGACATACACACTCCTGTTGGACAAGCAGGGGGTGACCATGGGTCGAGGCGCCCACGGCTTGATTGGAGCACGGGGAAGCCCGCTGCTCCATGCCAGGGTCCGGTCCTCAGCCATGAAGGTCGTGTCGGCGCAGACCAACGTGAAGCTCCCCGGGATGGAGTCGAACCATCGTCGCTAATCCTGATTCAAAGTCAGGCGGGCCCTGCCGGCAGACCAACCGGGGATTGTGGGACCACACGATAGGCGTACGCCGCATCGTGGTCGAACGCGCGTGCCCCCTTCAGCGCAGGCCCTGCTGCCGCACGCCTTCTAAGGTTCATCCACCATGACCGTGACCTTCACACCCCTGCCAACTGTCGGCGTGCAGCTGATGAGTGCTGCGCCGGGCCCCGACCTGGTGGCGGTCGGCTACCGCGAGGACGAGTACGTCGTGAGCGGTCGGGCCCGGCGCTTCGACCAGATCGCTCCTGCGGAGGCAGACTTCGCGACGCGCGTGCTCATCCGTCGCCCGGTGGCCGCGGGTACGACGACGCTGGTCGTCGAGTGGCTGAACGTGAGCAGCGGTGACGACGCCGCACCCGACTACACCTACGTGGCCGACGAGATCGTCCGGCGCGGCCACGTCTGGGTCGGGGTCTCGGCCCAGTTCATCGGTGTCGAGGGCGGACGGGCCCTGGTCCCGACCGGCGCCGACCCAGGCGCGGAGCCGGCCAACGGGCTCAAGGGGCGCGACCCGCAGCGATACGCCGCCCTCCACCACCCTGGGGACGCCTTCTCCTACGGCATCGTGACCGCGATCACGGAGGCACTGTCGGACCCTGGCGCAGCTCAACCACTGGCAGAACTGCAGGTGCGGCGCCGGATCGCGGTGGGCGAGTCGCAGTCGGCGTACGCATTGACCACCTACGTCAACACGGTCCAACCAAGGACGGAGTGCTTCGACGCCTTCCTGGTGCACAGCCGTGGCAGCGCGACCTTGCCGCTCGGCGACGCCGGGTGCGGTGTCGATCTCGACCGAGCGCGGCACCAGAGTCCGGTGCTGATCCGCGACGACCTCACCACGCCGGTCATCGTGCTCGAGACCGAGACCGACGTGCTGTCGCCGCGGCTGCACTAC
>JBAUWM010000322.1:0-7312 GCA_049583775.1 Nocardioides sp. | reverse complement strand
CCGCCGTGTCGTCGACCACCACGCCGGCTGCCTTGAGGCTGGCTCGCCCGGCAGCAGCTCCGACGTCGTCGACCGAGGCCGCGGCCAGGCGAGCGAGCGCTGCGACGTCGTCGAAGAGCGCAAACAGACCGCCGGCCATCAGGCGGGCACGGCGGTACGGGCGACGGCGGGCGAGGACATGACGAAATCGTAGGGCAGGGCGTCAGTCGACGCGTCGTCGCGCACTTGGCGTCGCTACTGACGCCAGCTCAGGCGCCAGCTCAGGCGCCAGCTCAGGCGCCTGCTCGTGCGCGGCGACGGTCATCGAGAGGTCCAGCGCGTGGGTGGTGCGACGCTGCACGTAACCGACCGGGTCGACCGCGTGCTGCAGCACACCGGCGACCCGCGGGCTGGCCAGGAGGAGCGCCACGGCCGCGCCGCCGAGCGCGACAACGATGGCCCCGGCCAGGGCGTGCGACGCCGCCCACGAGTCGAAACCGGCGTAGAGAGCACCCTTCACGGCAAAGCCATGGAAGAGGTAGACGACGAGCGTGGCGCCTCCCATCCGGGTGAACCACCCTCCAGAACGCGGCACCACGGCCAGGAAAGCGAGCGCACACGTGACACCGACCACCAGCAGCGCTCCGCGGACCAGCACGGCGTCCAGCCCAGACGCGTCGACGGCGTCGTAGCTGCGGTAGTAGAGCCAGTCGGTGCCGGCCCAGCCGTCCAACGACCTGGCCCCCAGCAGGGCGCCCACGAGCACGACCACGGCAACGGCCTGCGCACCGGGGCGACGCAGCACCTCCAGTCGCTCGGGGGTGGCCTGCAGCCCGAGCACGAAGAAGGGCAGGAAGCCGAGCACGCGCGCAAGATCGAGGTAGATGGCGTGCTCGAAGGCGATGAACCCGCCCAGCAGGCTGATCGCGGTGGCCAGCGCGGCGGGGGCAAACGGCCCAGGCATCGCGCGGAACGCCGGCGTGGCCAGACGCCAGAAGAACACAGCGATGAGGTACCAGACCGGCCAGTGCGGATCGAGGAACAGCTCACTCAGCTTCTCGCCGCCGACGTAGGTGCGAAACAGCGCCAGGAGGCACTCGAAGAGCACGTAGGGAACCAGGATCGTGCGCACGAGCTGCCACATCCGCGGACCGGTCCAGTCGAAGTTGCGCGACAGGTAGCCGGTCACGAACACGAACGCTGGCATGTGCCAGGCGTAGACGAAGTCGTAGAGCTGATCGCTCAGCGCGCCGTCGGGGAGCAACGTCCACCCATGGCCGATGACCACGAGGGTCACCAGCATCATCTTGGCGTTGTCGAGCCACGGATCTCGGGAAGACATCGCCGGGGACGCTACCCAGCAAGGCTGAGTCGAAACTGACGGTGCGTCAGTCCTCGACCAGGCCGATTCCGAGGTACTCGGCGGCGTACGAGCCAGTGAGCAACAGCGAGGCGTAGCGAGCGACGTCGGTCGCGGCCTCGCTCGAGACCGTCTCGACCCGGATGCCCTGGGAGTTGGCCGCCGAGACGAGCCTGCCGCGCTGCTCACGCACCACTGGGTCGTCGGCGCCGTCGTCCAGCACGACCAGCACGGGGCGCAGGTCGCCGCCACCCTCGGCGAACGGGTCGTCAAAGACATCCCGGGGACGGGTCACCTCGATGACGGGGAGCAGGTGCTCGGCATCCCCAGCCAGCGCCGTGCGTCCGCTGGCGCGCCGAATCGCTTCGGCGACGCGGCGAGCGGCGCGCGCAGCGAGCACCGAGCCGCCCCAGATGATCGGGTTGGCGTCGGCGAGGCAGATCGCGAGCGACTTGGCGGGGTTGATGGAGAGGTCGCGCATCGGCGAACAGGAGATCGCCACCGCGTCGAGTGCTTCGGCGACCCGATCTGGGTCAGCCTCGGGGCCGAGCCCGACCTGATGGAGGTAGGAGAGCATCACGACCGCGGTCGCGAGCTGGTCGTCTGTCCTGGTCGGCAGGATCGTCGACCACCGGCCCGCAGCATGGTCGGCCACCAGCGACCTCTCGGGGCACGCCACCACCACCTGGCAGCCGCGGCGCACGGCCTCCGCCACTGCCGAGGCGGCACCGGTGTCGGATCCGACCGGGGCCAGCACGACCACGAGGTCGAGACTTCCGGCCCAGCCGGGCAGGGCGTGCGAGGGCCAGGCCACGAACGGCACCGGGCACCACGGCTCGAGCACAGCCCGCAGCAGCCGCGAGTCTGGGCCCGCCGCGATCACCGCGCGGGGCCGAGAGTCCTGAGCCTGAGCAACCCCGAGGGCCGCCGCCTCGGCGACTCCCCCGGCCTCGCGACGTACGCGCGATCCCGACTCAGCCAAGGTGCGCAGTCGCAGATCGGCTCCGGCCAGGGCGCGCTCGTCATCGAGCCGGGACTCGTCGAACCAGGTCATCGGTTCGCCTCAGCCGGGACGGCGAGCTTCGTCGACCAGCAGCACCGGGATGCCGTCACGCACGGGGTAGGCGAGGCCGCATCCCTGGCAGACCAGCTCGACGGCGTCGTCGGAGGGCGTCACCGCGAGGTCGCCGTGGCAGTCCGGGCACACGATGATCTCGAGCAGCCCGGGGTCGATGGTGCTCACGTCAGTTACCTCCGCTGATCAGGGCCAGCACCTCGTCGCGGGTGGCCTCCATGGTGGCCGGGTCGCGGCCCTCGACGTTGAGCCGCAGCAGCGGCTCGGTGTTGGAGGCCCGCACGTTGAACGCCCAGTCGGCGTGACTCACGCTGAGCCCGTCGAGGTGGTCGAGAGTGACGCCGTCGCGGCCCGAGTAGGCCTCCTCGATGGCCGCAGTGACGGCGGCCTGGTCGGGGACGGTCGAGTTGATCTCGCCCGAGAGCGGGTAGCGCTCATAAGAGGCGAGTAGCTGCGAGAGCGTCTGGTCGGTGCCAGCCAGGGCAGCCAGCGCGTGCAGCGCTGCGAGCATCCCGGAGTCGGCGCGCCAGAAGTCGCGGAAGTAGAAGTGGCCACTGTGCTCGCCGCCGAAGACCGCGTCGGTCTCGGCCATGGTCGCCTTGATGAACGAGTGACCAACCCGGGTGCGCACGGCGGTTCCGCCGAGCTCTTCGACCAGCTCAGGGACGGCCCGGCTGGTGATCAGGTTGTAGATGATCGTCGAGCCGGGGTGCTTGGCCAGTTCGCGGTCGGCGATCAGTGCGGTGAGCGTGGACGGCGAGACCGCTCGGCCGGTCTCATCGACCAGGAAGCAGCGGTCGGCGTCGCCGTCAAAAGCCAAGCCGATGTCAGCACCTTCAGCGAGCACTGCACGCTGGAGGTCGACGAGGTTCTCGGCTTCGATCGGGTTGGCCTCGTGGTTGGGAAAGGTGCCGTCGAGCTCGAAGAAGAGCGGCACCACGTCGACCTGGTCGCCCATCCGGCCGAAGACGGCTGGCGCCGTGTAGCCCGCCATGCCGTTGCCGGCGTCGACCACGACCTTGAGCGCCCGGCCGGTGACCGGGGCCAATGCCAGCAAGTGCGCGGCGTAGGCGGCCAGCACGTCGTGCTCGTCGATCGATCCCGAGCGAGTGGGCGTGGCGAAGTCACCGGAGGCAGCGAGGTCGCGGATCTCGGAGAGACCCGTGTCGAGACCGATCGGCACCGCGTGAGCGCGGCACATCTTGATGCCGTTGTACTGCGCCGGGTTGTGACTGGCGGTGAACATCGCGCCGGCCCGCCCGAAGTGCCCCGAGGCAAAGTAGAGCTGGTCGGTGGAGGCAAGCCCGATCAGCGTGACGTCCGCCCCCTGCTCGCTGGCGCCATCGGCGAACGCGCCGGCCATGCCAGGCGAGCTCGGCCGCATGTCGTAGCCCACGACGACCTCGACTGCGCCGGTCACCTGCACGAAGGCTCGGCCGACAGCGCGCGCGAGGTGCTCGTCGAGCTGGTCGGGCACGGTGCCGCGGACGTCGTAGGCCTTGAAGACGGCTCCGAGGTTGGCGGGGTCGAGGGTGTCGGCCATGCGCCGAACACTAGTGCCTCGTCGGGGTGCGCTCAGTCGGTGGTGAGCACCCGCAGGTGACCACGCCGGCTGGTCTCGCGCCCCGGCTCGTCACTCGGCGCCAGTCGCTCGACCGGGACTGGACGGGCGGCTTCGCGCACGGCGTCGGCCAAGGCGAGCAGATCGTCTTCGGACGGGCCACGGTCGGACAGGTCGGAGGCCAAACGCAGCACCTCCCAGCCGCGAGGGGCAGACAACCGCTCCCCGTGCTGGGCACACAGGTCGTAGGCGTGCGGCTCGGCGTAGGTGGCGAGGGGTCCGAGGACAGCAGTCTGGTCGGCGTAGACATAGGTGAGCGTCTGCACGGCGGCGCGGCCGCAGGGGGTGCGCGAACAGCGGCGGGCGAGACTCACGCGGCAGACGCTACCTGCCGATCGCCCCCGCACGGCCTAGGCTCGCGGACGTGGGCGACCAACAGCGACCTCGTCGCACGCGCGACCGGCGCGGCCGCGGCATGCGAGGTCCGGCGGTGCTGCCTCGCACCCTGGGCCGGCCCGAGCGCCGCACCAGTCGCGACCGTTTCGACGACCTGGTGCTGGCGGTGGTGACCGACATCGAACGACGTTGGCAGAAGCACCTGGGGCTGGTCGAGTACGCCGTCGAGGACACGCCACAACTTCCGGACGACTGGGACCCGGGCACGGTTCCGCTCGCATCGCTGGTGCGCGGCACTGGGAGCACGCCGACCCGGCTGGTGCTCTTCCGGCGTCCGATCGAGCATCGCTGCAGCTCGCGCCTCGAGCTGGAGGCGATGGTGCTGACCGTGGTGGTCGAGCAAGTGGCCGAGCTGCTCGGGCTCTCCCCCGAGGCGGTCGACCCGCGCGTGGGCGACGACGGATAGCCTGCCGCGGTGAGCGAGGCGGAGAACGAGAACGACGTGACCAGCCCCGAGGACGACACCGCCGGTGTTCGCAGCCTGGGCCGGGCCGGCGTCCTGCGTCGGCTGCTCGATCTCTACGAGAACGCGCGCTACCTCGAGATCGGCGTGTGCGAGGGCTTCACCTTTGACCGCGTCAGCGCTGCACGCAAGGTGGCGGTCGACCCCGAGTTTCGCTTCGACCACGAGCAGGCCGAGCGAGACAACCCCGGCACTGAGTACCACCAGGTCACCAGCGACGAGTACTTCGCGTCTGTGGTGGGGCCCAAGCAACGCTTCGACGTGATCTACCTCGACGGCCTGCACACGGTGGAGCAAACCCTGCGCGACCTGATGAACGCCCTGAACCACCTGCAGCCGCAGGGGGTGATCGTCATCGACGACACGTTGCCGCCCACCTATGTGGCGTCGCTGCCGAGCATGGAGCGTTTCGGCAAGGTGCGCGAGTGGCTCGGTGTCACTGACGAGGCTTGGATGGGCGACGTCTACAAGCTGGTGTGGTTCATCGACACCTTCTGCCCGCACCTGACGCACCGCACGATCACCAACAACCACGGCCAGACAGTGGTGTGGCGGCATCGACGCGACGCCGTCACCCACCGCACGTTGGGCGAGGTGCACGACCTGACCTTTGAGCAGATGGTGATGCAGGAGAACGTCTTCGGACTGCGGCCCTTCGGCGACGTCCGCCGCGAGCTGCGTCGTGACCTCGGCATCTGACGCCGCGCCCACCGTGCAGTGGGCGCTGCCGACGTTTCCGCACGAGATCGCCGACGAGCCCGAGCTGCGCACCGTCGAGCAAGCGTTTCTGACGCGGGTGCGGCAGGGGCCGCTGCGCACCGTGGAGGTGCCGATCCGCTGGCTCACCGGGGCCGTGCACGACGCCGAGGGTCACCTGTTGGTGGCCAGTCAGAAGATCGGCGGTCTGGGCGGCAACCAGGGCGCCCAGGCCGACCCCCGACGCGTCACGCCGCGCGCCGACGCCACGTCGCTGCCGGGCACCTGGCTCTATGGCGGTCACTGGATCGGCCACTTCGGACACTTCTTCACCGAGACCCTGACGACACTGTGGCCGAAGCGCGACTCGCTCGACGTCGCGCCGCAGGGGCTGGTGTTTCACCGCTACTTCGGCCGGCACGCGGGGCTGCAGGACTGGCAGCTCGAGCTGCTCGAGCTCACCGGGTACGGCGACCTACCCATCGAGGTGGTCGACGCCGAGCCACGCCAGGTCGAGCGACTGCTGCTGCCGAGCCGGTCGGTGGTGGTCAACGGCTGGGCCCATCCTGGAGCGCGCGAGCTGTGGCAGCGGATGGCCGACGCAGCCGGAGTGAGGCCACACGGCGAGAAGGTGTTCTTCTCCCGTCGGGTGTTCAACGAGGCCAAGCGGGCTGCCGGCAAGCCGGTACGCACCAGCGAGCAGCGCGACGTGCGCCTCGACCGCGTCTTCAGCGATGCAGGCTTCCGCGTCATCGCTCCCGAAGACCTGCCGGTGATCGAACAACTCCGACTAGCCGGCGGCGCGTCGGTGTTGGCCGGCAGTGCCGGCACCGCGCTGCATCTGTCGGCCTTCGCGCCGGCCGCGACCCGAGTGATCGAGATCGGCGACAGCCGCTCCCCCACGGTTCAGGTGCCCCACCAACGAGTGGTCGACTGCCTACGCGAGCACCCCACGGCCTACGTGCCGTTCGCCGTGCCAGTGCCCCGACTACGTGAGGTGCTGCGCGCCCTGGACGTCTGGGGATAGAGACGACCTGGGGCTGGGGACCTCAACCCACCAGCGCGGGCGTGCGTCGACTCGGCACGGGAGCGCAAGGGGCGGAGGATCGATGTCGATGCCCGGTGGGAGTGATCGTCTCGACGGTGTGTCTGGTGCTGCCGGGCTCGGGTGGGCGGACGGTGTGTTGTCGCCAGCCGGTGGCTTGTTTGGCGTGGTTGCAGGCCCGGCACAGGCCTTGGGTGTTGGCCGCGGTGGTCTCGCCGTGGTTGTTGGCGGTCGTGATGTGGTCGTTGTGGGCGATGGGTGCGTCGCACCAGGGGGTGCGGCAGATCCCGTGATCACGTAGCCGAAGGAACTCCGAGAGGCCCTTCGTGGTGAACCGTTGCCGGGTCGACATCGCGACCAGGTTGCCGTGGGGGTCGACGTACAGCCTGCGCAGGTAGGTGAGGGTCTCGGAGTCCAGGGCATCGGCGACCAGGTTGCGTGCGGTCTGGGCGGGGACGGGGCCGTGGCCGGGCACGTCGGCGGGCTCGGAACCGGAGCCGAACAGGCTCTGGTCGGAGATGACGAGGTCGACGGTGAGCGGCACGTCGGCGGCCTGGGCTTGTCCGGTGAGGCGTTCGACGAGGATGTCGGCCATCAACTGGCCCTTGCCGCGCTCGTCGCCCTCCGCGATCGCAGCCAACGCTGCTTCGACCAGGGCCGCGTAGGCCGCCACACCC
>JBAUWM010000321.1:0-12451 GCA_049583775.1 Nocardioides sp. | reverse complement strand
AGCGAGGTGAGGGTCAACGACAAGGGCACGCGGATGGCGAAGGCCGTCTGCCCTGTCTGCAGCACCAACCTCAACCGAATCCTCGGCAAGGCCTGATTCCGAGCATTCCATGACGGCGGTCCCTCCTCGGAGGGGCCGCTGTCGGCTTGTCCAGGGCCTGTGGATGAGCACCACCCAAGCCCGGCGGTCCGTGTGACGATCGGCGGATGGCCAGACCCTCTGCCAGACCCTCATCCAGACCCTCTCGCCCACAGTTGCGGCCCGGCGTGCACCCGGTGCGCCGCGACGCCCAGCACTGGCAGGTGGGCATCGACCCCGACGCCACCGTGCTGCTCTCCGACGATCCCTCGATGCGCGCCTTGCTCGCGTGCGTCAGCGGCGGCGATCTCACCCGTGGCGCCCTCACCTCGGCGTCCGCGACCGCCGCGCTCGACGCCCTGTCATCGGCTGGTCTGCTCGTGGAGCCCACGCCACCCCGGTTTCCACGGCCGATCGTGGCGCTGGTCGGTTCCGGGCCCGAGCACGACCAGTTGGGCGACCTGCTCGGGCCCGACCTCGCGAGCGACGAGGGCGTCATCGACCTCTGCGTGATCGCCACCACGGCGCCGTTGCCGCGGGCATCGCTCGATGGCTGGCTCGCCGACGGCACCCCGCACCTGACGGTCTCGGGCACCGGCCGACCCGGCCGACTGCGCGTGGGTCCGTTCGTCGAGCCAGGTGTCACCGCCTGCGTGCGGTGCATCGATGCCCACGAGTCGACCTCCGATCCGCGCCGGCCACTGATCCTCGAGCAACTAGCGGTCCTACCGGCTGGCCCGGTGCCACCCAGCACTCGAGCCCTTGCCGTGGCCTGGGTCGCCCACGACGTCGCCGCCTTTGTCCGAGGCGATCGTCCGAGTACGTGGTCGGCAACGATCGACGTGGGCGGCGGCGTGCCCGAACGTCGTGAGTGGGAGCGGCATCCGCACTGCGGCTGCGCGTGGGACCAGCTCTACTGAAAAATGACGAAGGCCCGAGACGTTGACGTCGTCTCGGGCCTTCGTGTGGTTCACCCGCGATCAGGGTGTCCGGAGGTGACACTCCGGGTCCTCTTACAGAGCGCGAGCGAGGGCGAGGCGGGCCTGCTGCGCGGCGCGCTCGGCCTTGCGGCTCAAGCGCCGTGCACGAGCCAGCTGGTGGCCCGCGCGCAACTCCTGCGCCTCTCCCAGGCGCGCGGCCATATGGGCCCGCGCCAGGTCTTCGTGCATGGTGTTCATCTCAATGCTCCTGAAGTTCGTGTTCATCTGATGTGGTTGTGGGATCGCCGGGCCTAGGCCGCGGCGTCCTTACGAGGCCGGCCACGAGGGCGCTTGCGGGGGATCACCACTCCTTGGAGGAACAGCTCACCGCCCCACACACCCCACGGCTCACGCCGTTCGATAGCTCCGGTGAAGCAGAGCTGCTGGACGGGGCAGGCCTGGCACAGTGCCTTGGCGAACTCGACGTCGCTGGGCGACTCGGCGAACCACAGTTCCGGATCGTTGATCCGGCACGGCAGTAGCGCCTCGTCGACCTTCTGGGCCTCGTCGTGGAGGGTGCCAAGGGTGGCCACCTCGTCGACCATCCAGTCATCGGTTCGGGCGATAACGCTGGCAGTCATGTGTCACCTCCTCTTTCTTCCTGATCGCAGTTGGTTGTCGTGCGGGGTGCTGCGGGTGATACGGGTCATCCGGCTCCTGACAAACAGAAAGGCCGCGGATCCCTTTCGGGTTCCGCGGCCTGGAGGCTGCTTCTCTGTTGGTGCTCAACAGATGGGCGGACTCCAGGCGTGGATCCCCGGGACGTAGGCCACGAGGCCCATGTGTCCCTTGTTGACGACGTCCTGACGCGTGCGGGCAGCCGACGTGGTGCCTGCAAAATCGACAGACCGGGTACCGAAGGCGCAGCCGTGCATGGGCAGGGCAATTGCCGACGCGCTACCCAGCGCGATGCCGGACGTCATCGGGTTCTTGATGTTCTCCACGGGGGCCACCTCCTTCGGTGATGTTGTGCGCGGGCGTTGTCAGGGCCCTGGTGCGCGGTTGGTTACGTCGTGAGTGGAACGTTAGCGGCAGCTCGATGTAAGGAGCAAACCATTTTATGACTATTTCACGATTTCTTTTTCCGACCCCTCAACTGACCAGTTCGAGCAGTTCATCGCCGTACTTCTCGAGCTTCTCGGGCCCAATGCCGCTGATCTTCAACAACGCCTGGGCAGTCTGTGGACGCAGCTCGGCAACCTGCTCCAGCGTGGCGTTGCTGAAGACCATGAAGGCCGCGATCTCCTCGGCCTGGGCCCGCACCCGACGCCACTCGCGCAGGCGCTCGAACAGGGCCTCGTCGTAGGCAGCCGGGCACGCGGCACACCGGCGCCGTGCGCGTTCAGCCGTCTGCAGGGGCTTGCCGCACTCGACACAGGTGCGCGCGCCTTTACGACTGGAGGCCTTGGGAGCCGGCCGAGCTGCCTCGGGCAGGAGCGGATCGAGGAACCGGGACGGCTTGCGGCGCGGCGCCTGCCCCGGGTTGCGCGCCATGGCCCACGAGATGGACAGCTCGCTGCGGGCCCGCGTCATGCCGACGTACAGAAGTCGGCGCTCCTCCTCGATCGCTGACTCGGTCTGCGCGTAGGTGATGGGGAGGGTGCCGTCTTGCAAGCCCACGAGGAACACGGCGTCCCACTCGAGGCCCTTGGCAGCGTGGAACGTGGCCAACGTGACGCCCTCGGCCACCGGCGCGTGCTGCTCGGAGGCACGCCGGTCGAGATCGTCGACGAAGCCGTTGAGGTCGTTGGCCGGGTCGCTTGCGAAGCTCTCGGCCTGGCTCGCCAGCGCCTGCCAGGACTCCCAGCGATCACGAGTCTGTCCACGCGCCTCGGGCGGGTCGGCGGTCCAGCCCATGCCCGCGAGCGTGTCGCGCACCAGCTCGACCCAGGTCTCGCCGTCGGCAGGCAGCGCACCCGAGCGAGCCGAGCCGCGCAGTCGGGTGACCGCCTCACGCACCTCGGGCCGATCGAAGAACCGCGCCGCACCCCTGATGACGTAGGGGATGGAGCGGTCGGTGAGCGCGTCTTCGTAGGCCTCCGATTGGGCGTTGATGCGGAACAGGACTGCGATCTCGCTGAGTGTGTGCCCAGCCGACCTCAGCGCCTGAATGCGGGTGGCGACCGCAGCCGCCTCGGCTACCTCGTCAGGGTGCCCGGCGTAGCCGACCTCCGGACCGGAGGGCTGTTGGGCGCGCAGCTCAACCGAGGTGCTGCCGCTGCCAGCGAGCAACCGGTTTGCTGCGTCGACGACCTCGGGAGTCGAGCGGTAGTTGCGCACCAACTCGACCGACGTGGTGCCCGGGTGCTTGCGGGGAAAGTCGCGCAAGTAGTCGGCGTTGGCGCCAGCGAAGGAGTAGATCGTCTGCGCCGGATCGCCCACCACGCACAACTCGTCGCGACCACCCAGCCAGAGGTCGAGCAAGGCCGATTGCAGTGGTGAGACGTCCTGGAACTCGTCGACCACGAACCACTTGTACTGGCGGCGCACCTGCGCTGCGACCCGTTCGTCGGCCGCGAGCATGCCGGCGGTGAGCAGCAGGACGTCCTCCATGTCCATCCGACCCTGTTCGCGCTTGACGTTCTCGTAGCCGCTGAGGATCCGCGCCACCTGCTCGTGGTCGAGACCGGTGACCGAGCGGCCTCGGGCGGCAGCGACGTCGGGATAGTCGTCGGGGCGCACGTTGCTGACCTTGGCCCACTCGATCTCGGAAGCCATGTCGCGCAACTGCGCTTGATCGGTGCGTAGTCGCAGCGCGCGGGCGGCGCTGACCACCATCGGGATCTTCGACTCGGTCAAGGTCGGCAACTCGGTGCCGTAGACGTGCGGCCAGAAGTAGCGCAGCTGGCGCAGCGCGGCCGAGTGGAACGTGCGGGCCTGCACTCCCCCAGCGTCGAGAGCGCGCAATCGAGCGCGCATCTCGCCGGCGGCCCGGGTGGTGAAGGTGACTGCCAGCACCTCCGGCGGCGCGTAGACGCCGGTGTGGACGCCGTGGGCGATCCGGTGCGTGATGGCCCGGGTCTTGCCCGTACCGGCTCCAGCGAGGACGCGTACCGGCCCCCTCAGGGCCTCGGCGACCTGGCGCTGCTCAGGGTCGAGCGCTCCCAACAATCGATCGGGATCACGGGGAGGCATGGCTGGAACAACTCCTGGGAGCGGGTGGTTGGATCGAGGGACAGCACGACACTAGACGGATGAGGGGACACTTCCCGATGAGCAGCTTCACGATGTACACGACGCCCTGGTGTGGGTACTGCCACCGGCTCAAGAGCCAGCTCGATCGCGAGGGAATCACCTACGACATCGTCGACATCGAGCAGCACCCCGAGGCGGTGCAGATCGTGGAGTCGGCCAACAACGGCAACCAGACGGTGCCGACCCTGGTCTTCACCGACGGCACCGCAGTGACCAACCCCTCGCTGAAGCAGGTCCAGGAGAAGCTCGCGGCGTTGGGCTAGGTCTCTACATCGACCACCAACATCAACATCGCCCCCGCTCCGCGGTGGTGATCACCACTGGCCGGGGAGGTCTCCCCCGTACCAGTGCTCGATCAGCGACCGGCTGATCGAGACGCCGCCGGGAAGCACGATCTCGCCCGACTCAGCCTGCGCGCGCATCTCGGCGCGGGTGAACCACCGCGCGTCGGCGATCTCGTTCTCGTCGAGGTGGAGGTCGGTCGACTCAGCCCGGCCGATGAAGCCGAGCATCAGGCTGGCCGGGAGGGGCCACGGCTGGTTGCCGAAGTACTCCACGGCCCCGACCCGCACGCCGACTTCCTCGGCGACCTCGCGGCGCACGGCGTCCTCAAGGCTTTCGCCGGGCTCACAGAAGCCTGCGAGCGTCGAGAACCTCCCGGCTGGCCACTGCGGTGAGCGGCCCAAGAGGCACCGTTCGTCGTCAGACCCGGGCTCGCCCGTCGTGACGACCATGATCACCGCGGGGTCGGTGCGCGGGAACTGTGCCTTGCTGCAGGCCGTGCAGTGCAGCTCGTGACCGGCGGACGCCGGCCGCAAGGCGCCACCGCATCGCGGGCAGAACTGCGTGGCCCAGTGCCACTCGGCCAAGCCCAACGCGTGGAACACCAGGGGCGCATCGGCCAGGCCGGAGCCAGCCAGCGCCGGGAGGAGCCCGCGCAGCGGGTACCACTCCCCCTCACCGCTACGGGCTACGTCAGAGCCCACGATCAACGCCCACGAGGTGGTGCCATCGCGCTCGCCCAACAACACGCGTACGCCGTCGGTGGGGGCCTCGTCGCTAGCGATCCACGGCAGCCCGCCATCGACGGGTCGCACCCGGGTGCCGGAGACGACCAGCACCCGTGACGACGGGTCGTGCCAGCGCCCCTCGAGCCACGCGTCGTCGGTGCGATGCACCCCCAACCGGTCGTGGGCGTTGGCGCTGAGCTGGAGGTGCGGGTAGGTCACCCGCACGACTCTAGGAGACCTAGGCTGATCGGCATGAGCACCCACATCGGCGCACCGGCCGGCGCGATCGCTCCGCTCGTCCTGTTGCCCGGCGATCCGCTGCGCGCCAAGTGGATCGCCGAGACGTTCCTCGACGACGCCGATTGCTACTCGGAGGTGCGCGGCATGTTCGGCTTCACGGGCACCTGGCGTGGTCAGGCGGTATCGGTGCAGGGCTCGGGCATGGGGCAGCCCTCGATGGCGATCTACGTGAACGAGATGTTCACCGACTACGACGTCCAGGCCGTGATCCGGGTCGGCTCGTGCGGAGGCCTGACCGAGCAGGTGAAGCTGCGCGACGTGGTGATCGCCTCGGGAGCCTGCACCGACTCGGGCATGAACCGGATCACCTTTGAGGGCCTCGACTACGCACCGGTAGCTGACTTCGGTTTGCTGCGCGCCGCGGCAGACGCGGCCGAGACCCGTGGGGGCGCCCACGTCGGGCTGATCTTCAGCAGCGACTCGTTCTACGCCTCGCGCCCTGAACTGACGGCGCGGATGGTCGACTACGGCGCGCTGGCCGTGGAGATGGAGACCAGCGCGCTGTACACACTTGCGGCCAAGCACGGGCGGCGGGCGCTGGCGATCTGCACGGTGTCTGACCACATCGTGACCGGCGAGGAGACCACAGCGCTCGAGCGCGAGCAATCGTTCGGCACCATGGTGGAGATCGCGTTGGAGGCCGGGCTCAGCAGCTGATCAGCGCGTGATCAGGGACTCGAGGTCGGCGCGGCCGGGCAGCGCCTCGGGCAGCACGAGGTCGCCCGAGCGCACGAAGTAGAAGCCGGCGCGCACCTGCTCGACCGGCACTCCGGTCAGCTCAGACCAGGCCTGGCGGTAGATCGCCAGCTGCAACGGGTCGGCGTTCGACGCGCTGCCGGTCTTCCAGTCGATGACGAGGTAGGAGCCATCTGGCTCGCGGTAGACCGCGTCGATGCGACCGCGTACGACCTGGCCAGAGAGCACGATCGCGAAAGCCGGCTCGACCGCCAGGGGCACCCGGTCGGCGAACTGCCCTTTCTCGAACAGCTCGATCAGCTCGCGCAGCTCGGCATCGTCAGCCACATCGGCGTCACCCCGGCCGGAGATGTCGTCGAGCTCGAGCAACTCCTGCTGCCCGAATCGCGCCTCGACCCACGCGTGGAAGCGGGTGCCGAACCTAGCCGCGGGGGCTGGCCGCCGCGGCATCGGTCGGGCCAGATCACGGGCAAACGTCTCGGCGTCGTCGCGCAGCCTGGCCAGCGCGGTGGCCGACAGGCTGGACGGCATCGGGACAGCGATGTCGAGCGACCGGTCACGTCGCGCCTCGACGAGCAACCGGTCGAGCTCGATGTCCCAGGTGGCCACCTCTGCCTGAGCGATCAGGTCGAGCCCGTCGTCGGGTTCGTGCAGGTCAGCGTCGACGACCAGGCGTGCCGCGCTCAGCCGCAGCTCGGCTTCGACGCCGCGGCCAGTGGGCGGCCAGGGCCGGGACGGGTCGACGTCGTCGTAGGGATTGGCGTCGCCCTTCTCGGGCTTCTCGTGCCAGCACGTGACCTGCTCGCCCCACTCTTCCAACTGCTCGCGGATGACTCGCTGGTAGTCAGAGGGGCCAAAGGGGGTTTGCCGCGGGGTCCAGCAGTACGAAGAGACCGACAGCAGGTGGGCAGCGCGGGTGACGGCCACATACCCAAGCCTGCGCTCCTCCTCGAGGTCGTGGGCTCGGGTATCGACCCGATAGGCGTCGAGTCCGGCCTTGTCGTGATCGCCCAGTTGAGGAAGGTCGTCGGCGTCGCCACGCAGCGGAGCTGGCAGCACGCTCGGAGATGAGGTCCACAGGGAGCGCGACCGGCTGGACGGGAACCGCGTCTCGCACACGCCCACGAGGAACACCGACGACCACTCCAGGCCCTTGGCCCGGTGCACGGTGAGCAGCTTGACCGAGTCGGCCTCGCTCGGCGTAGCCAGGTCGAGTCCGTTGCCTTGGTCGTCTTCAGCGGTCAGGTAGGCCAGCAGTGCCGGCAGGGTGACGTCGCCGTCGACGGCCTGGAAGTCGGCCACAGCCTTCACGAACAGGTCGACGTTGTCGCGGCGCGCACCGGCCGCCGCCGTCACGGCCGAGGCCAGCTCGACGTCGACGCCGCTGGAATCCATGATCCGGCGCACGAGGTCGAGCAGCGGTTCGCCGACGTGGCCGCGCAGGTAGCGCAGCTCGCCAGCCAGCAGGGCGAACCGTTCGCGGGCCTCACTGGAGTAGCCACCCTCGCCTGGGTCGCCCAGAGCGTCGTCGAGGGCGGGCACCTCGGAGGGGTCGATGCCGTCGGCAATCTCGACCAGCTGTTCGTCGATCGTCACGGTGGCCGCAGTGCGCCCACCCCGCCCGGCCAGCTCGCCGGCACGGCGGCTGAGCAGCCGCAGGTCGCGCGGCCCGATCGCCCATCGGGGGCCGGTGAGCAGCGTCAGCATCGAGGCGTTGGCGGTGACGTCGTGCAGCAGGTGCAGCGTGGCGACGATTTCGGCCACCTCGGGCAGGCGCAGCAGCCCTTTGAGCCCGACGATCTCGACCGGAATGCCAGCTTCGGTGAGTGCGTCGAACACGTCTTCGGCGTGGGAGTTGTCGCGGGTCAGGACGCCGACGTCGGCCCAGGTGCCCCCGACCTCTCCGGTGTGTCGGGCACGGACTCCTTCGACCAAGGCAGCGAGCTCGTCGGCATGGGTCTCGTGCACCGCGACCGCGACGGTGCCCTGCCCGGCTCCTGGGGCTGCCTCGAGCGGCTCGACCTGGTCGTAGGCCTCGTAGAGCGGCGCAGCGAGTCGGTTGGCGACGTCGAGGATGCGCCGATCGGAACGTCGACTCACGGTGAGGTGGAAAAGGTTGCCAGAGCCCTCGGCGGCGGGGAAGGTCTGGGCGAAGTTGATGATGTTGCTGACCGAGGCGCCGCGCCAGCCGTAGATGGCCTGATTGGGGTCGCCCACTGCGGTGACCGCGTGCCCTCGACCGGACCCGACGTCGGGGCCGGAGAAGAGCCGAGAAAGCATCAGGGCCTGGGCAACCGAGGTGTCCTGGTACTCGTCGAGCAGCACGACGCGGAACTTGTCGCGCTCGAGCGCGCCCACCTCGGGCTGGTCGGCCGCGAGCCGGGCGCCGAGCTCGATCTGGTCGGAGAAGTCCATCAATCCCAGATCGGCCTTCAGGCGTCGATAGTCGCTGACCAGGGCGAGGAGCTCGGCCCGACGGTCGATCGCCGAGAGCGCCTTGTCGATCTCCTTGAGGTAGGTGACCCGCCCCTTGCCGGCGAGCTCGGCGGCCCGGCCGCGCTCGAAGCCGGCTCTGGCCTCGGCATCGACGCCGCGCACGTCGGCGGCTGAGACCAGGTGCTCGCTCATGGCGCCGTCGAGGGCCAGCAGGTTCTGGATGGCGGTCGGCGGATGATCGGTGAGGTGCTCGACGTCGCCGGTGAACCGGTCGACCACGCGAGCGCCGAGCTGGTAGCGGGCCGCGTCGGTGACCACGCGGGTGTCGGGCTCGTGGCCGATGCGCAGTCCGTGCTCGGTGAGGAGAGTGGCTGCGTAGGCGTTGTAGGTGGCGACGGTGGGCTCGACAACCTCGTCGTCATCGTCGTCGTGGCCCGCCGACCGGCTGCCTGGTGCCGCGATCGCGCCGGCGGCGACCAGTGCGTCGCGAATGCGACGGCGCAGCTCGCTGGCAGCCTTGGTGGTGAAGGTCAGACCCAGGACCTGCTCGGGCCGCACCTGACCGGTCACCACCAGGTAGACGACGCGGGCGGCCATCAGGGTGGTCTTTCCCGAGCCGGCGCCGGCGATGACGACGGCGGGCTCCAGGTCAGCGCTGATTGCCTCCCACTGCTGGTCGCTCGGGGCGTAGGCGGTGCCCATGACCCGCTGGAGATCCTCCGGGCTGTCGATCTGCAGCGGGGTCACGGGCCGGTCACCGATCCTGCGCTCTTGACCGGGCAGATGGGCACGAACGAGCAGTCGCGGCAGTGCGCGCCCGAGACAGCCGGGAAGCTCTCCGTGCGCAGCAGATCAGCAGCCCTAGCCAGGCTCAGGCGCAGACCAGTGCGACTCAGGCCGCCGTCGGGATGCGGGTCTTGGGTCTGCACGACGGGGGCGACCGAATCGTCGGGTAAACCGAGTTGGACCAGCTCAGCGCCACCGGAGACAACCGCGGCGCCCTCGGGCAGGGAGGCATCGATCGCACCGGCGTCGACGGCGTACTGATAGAGGCCGAGCTGCACATGAGCCTCGACCTGGCCCTTGCTGAGCTTGGTGCGGCCGGTCTTGAGGTCGACCACGACGACCCGACCCTCACCGTCGAGCTCAAGGCGGTCGGCATAGCCGGTCAGGCGTACTGGCACGTCGGCTCCGCTGTCGTCGGTCACGACCACGACGGCCGAGAACTGCTGCTCGGTGCCCAGCAGGGTGCGGGTATTGGTGTGGTGCCACCGCAGGAACTTGGCCAGGGCAGCGCGTGTGCGCTCGTGCTCGCGGGCCTTCGACCAGGGGGTGCGGAACTCCAGGCGGTCCCAGACGTCGTCGACGTGACGCATCAGGACGTCGACATCGTCGATGCCCGCATCGAGCTCACCGGTGGCGACCCGTTCAGCGAGGGCGTGCACGATCTGCCCCAGGTTGGCCGACTGGTGGGCTCGAGCGACGCCGCCGGCCTCGCGCTCGAGAAACCAGGCCGTCGGGCAGACCATCAGCCGCTCGAGCACGCTGGCCGAGACCGGCACTGGCTGGTCAGGCGCACGCAGCGGCTCGGTGGAGTAGGAGGCGGCTCGGGTGCCCCACCACGTAGAGGGGTCGGCCTGGGGCACGAGCCGACGAGTGCCCGCGTCACCGATCACTTCACCAGCTAGACGTGCGAGCCGGCGTGCTGCCGCGCGGCGCAGCGGCTCAGCCGTGTCGGGATCAGTGACGTGTCGGCGCAGCTCGGCCACGAGGCCGGCCATCGAGAGCGGACGGATCGGGCGCCCGACGACGTGCTGGACGTCGGAGACACCCAGCTCGTCGAGGAAGCGCGAGGGCTGCTCGCCGTCGTCGTCTGGCGACTTCACCGCGGTGACCACCAGGCGCTCTCGAGCCCGCGTGCAGGCGACGTAGAAGAGCCGCCGTTCTTCGAGGAGCAGCTCACGCGCCGAGACCGGCGGCACGAGGCCGTCGCTGCCGATCCGGTCAGCTTGTAGCAGGGTCGAACGACGACGCAGGTCGGGCCAGGCTTCCTGCTGGGCGTGGGCCACCACGACCAGCCGCCACTCGAGACCCTTCGACCGGTGAGCTGTGAGCAGCCGCACCGCGGCGCCACGCGCCCCGCGCTCGGCGAGTGTGTCAGCCGGGATCTGCTGGGCCGAGAGAGTCGCAAAGAGACTCGCGACGCTCACGTGCACCCGCTGCTCCTCGGCCCGCGCCACGGCCTCGAAGAGCGCGACCACCGAGTCGAGGTCGCGGTGAGCGCGGCGGGCAGCAGCGCCCCCAGCCTCCGCGACCCGACGCAGCCGCTCGGGCCACCCCGTGCTCGACCAGAGCAGCCAGAGCACCTCCTCAGCCGACGAGCCGGCATCGAGCGAAGCGCGGGCGCTGCCGAGGAGTTCGGCGAGCCCGCGGGCGAGGTTGATCTCCGGGCCGCTGAGCCCGTCGAGGAAGCCAGCCTCGACGACGGCCAATCGCACCAGATCACGCGAGGACGGCGGCGCTTCCTTGGCCTCGTGGGCCACCGCTTTCGCTCGAGCCCGCAGCTGCCGGGCCAGGCGACGTAGGTCGCCGGCGTCGAGGCCCCCCAGGGGACTCAGCAGCAGGGACTCGACGCGCGAGGCGTGCAGGTAGTCGACGTGCTCGACGTCGGAGTTGTCGAGATTGACCACGGCCCGCACCGCGTCGAGCAAAGGCAGCACCGCAGGGTCGCGCACCAGCGGCACCTCGTCACTGGCGACCTCGACCGGCACACCCGCCGCACCGAGCGCCCGACGCAAGGGTGGGATGGTCGAGCGCCCAGAGCGCACCAGCACCGCCATGTCGTCCCACGCGATGCCGTCTTCGAGGTGCGCGCGCCGCAACAGGTCGGCCAGGTGCTCGGCCTCAGCCCGCTCGGTGTCGAAGGTGCGCACCACGACCCGTCCCGGACCGTGTGGGCCCTCGGCCGCCACCGGGTCGAGGAACGCCGCCTTGGCCGACTCAGGGATCGAGCCAGGCAGAGCCAGCCGCGACGCCACCCGTTGTGAAGCAACCAGCAGTCGGGGCCCAAAGCGCCGGGTGGTGCGCAGCGCGATCACCTCGGCCCGGGACCCGGCGCGGTTGCGGAACTGGTCGGGGAAGTCGAGGATGCCGCGCACCTCGGCGCCACGGAACCCGTAGATCGACTGGTGCGGGTCACCCACGACCGTGAGGTTGCCGCCGTCGCCGGCCAGCTGACGCAGCAACGCGACCTGGCCGGGGTCGGTGTCCTGGTACTCATCGACGAACACGTAGCGGAACCGGGCGCGCAGCTCGTCGCGGTGCTCGGCCGCCTCGATGGTCGCTCGGCGAATGAGGTCGGCGTAGTCGGTGGCTCCGACCGAGTCGAGGTTGTCGAGGTACTGCTCGAGGAACAGGCCGGCGGCGAGGAATTCGGGCAGGTCGTGCTCGGCCCCCAACGCGCGCAGGTCTGCCCCGTCGTGCCCCTTCTCGCGGGCGCGAGAGAGCACCGCGTTGACCTCGCGAGCAAAGCCACGGGTGCCCAGCGCGCGACTCAGCGAGTCAGGCCACACCACAGACTCAGGATGGTCGGTGAGCAGCTCACGAAGGACGACGTCCTGCTCGGGGGCCGAGAGCAACCGCAGGGGCGCGGCGTAGATCTCGGCGGGGGCGTAGCGCCGCACCAGCCCGTAGGCGAACGAGTGGAACGTCGAGCTGAGCGTGGTGGCCATGGTGCGCCCGAGCCGAGCGGTGACC
>JBAUWM010000320.1:0-27573 GCA_049583775.1 Nocardioides sp. | reverse complement strand
ATCCACACCTGTGCACTAATCAGTGGATAACTACACGTCTGTAGTTCACTCCACAGCTGTGCATATCTCTGTGGAAAACGACGCCGAGTCGGCGCAAAGTTGCGCCGACTCGGGCTTGTTCATGGTGAGTCGGCGTACGTTTACGCCGACTCGGCGGGGGATTACTCCCAGCGCGTGGCGAAGGTGAAGCCGACCGCCATGAAGGCGATGCCCACCACGAGGTTCTTCTGGTCGAGGTCGTTGAAGATCGGAACGCTGGAGGTGTCCTGGGCGATCGCGTAGAAGACGCAGATCCAAGCCAGCCCCAGCACGAAGCAGCCGAGCATGCCGACCACGACGCCGCGGCCGCGCCCCAGCGGGGTCGAGGGGTGGGCGGAGATGATCAGACCGAGGAAAAAGGCGCCGAAGCCGACGAGGTAGTTCCACCCCTCGAGGTCCTGCATGAACCCGGGGCCGCTGGGCTCGCCGATCGGGAACTCATAGCCGCCCTCGGGGCGCACGCCGATGTAGGAGTAGGCGATCCACGCGATCCCCAGCACCATCAGCACGAGGGCTAGGGCGAAGCGGATGCTGAACACCGGGCCCCGGTCGGGGTCGAACGTCGCGTCCTTCGACTTGCTGGTCGGCTTGAGCTTGGCCACGAAACTTCCTCTGCATCGAGTCGGTGGCGTCTCCTGCGGTGTGACACCGCCGCATACCCTAGTCGCCATGGCCAGCGAGCACGGGCACGACCCTGGGGCGGACCCGCAGGGGCAGCCCGACATCGCGTCCGCCCGCCGCCGGGTCGGGTGGCGGTTCGGCACGCCGCTGGCGGTCCTCCTCAGTGGCGCGCTCTTCGTGGTGAGTGCCGCCAACAGCGAGGGCACCGACCTGCGTCCCGGTCGCTACGTCGACCTCGCGACCCTGGTGCAGAACGAGTCAGACAGCTACCAAGAGCTGCAGGCCGAGGCGACCGAGCTGCAGGCCGAGGTGAACAACCTGACTCAGGATGTCGACGACGAACAGGTCCGTCGCAAGCAAGGCCAGGCCGACGAGCTGCGCGACGACGCCGGCCTCGAGCCGGTGGCGGGTGCCGGCGTCACGGTGGTGCTCTCCGACGCGCCCTCCGACCTGATCGAGCAGGCCCTGTCCACCCCCGAGCTCAACCTCAACCTCCTGGTCGTGCACCAACAAGACATCCAGGCGGTCGTCAACGCGATGTGGGCCGGCGGCGCCACCGCGGTCACGATCCAGGGTCAGCGGGTGGTATCGACCACGGGCATCAAGTGCCGCGGCTCAGCGGTGCAGCTGCAAGGAGTGCCCTACCCGCAGCCCTACACGATCCAGGCGGTCGGTGATCCGGCCGCTCTCGGCGAGGCCTTGCTGGCCGACGACGACGTCTCCCGTTTTCGCGCCGACACCGAGCGTGCCGAGGTGGGCGTGGGCTTCGACGCTCGCGCTGAAGAGCTCGTCGAGGCGCCGGCCTACGACGGCCTGCTCGGCATCAGCTACGCCCAGCCAGTTCGCTGAGCGTCGGGTCGATCGCGCCCGCGCTACCCGCGTCGTCCGAAGATGCCCGTGGAGACCGACGGAAGCTCGGTGGGAATTTCCGTCGGCGGCGGCTCGGTGGGCTCGGTGGTCGGCGGTTCGGTGGGCTCGACGTAGCGCGAGACGAAGATGACCACGGTCGACCCCTGGTCGAGCTCTGTGCCCGCCTCGGGGATCTGGTCGACCACGGTGCCGGAGGGCTCGGTCGATGACAGGTCATCGCGCACCTCGGGCTGGAAACCGGCCTCGAGGATCGCCTTCTGCGCGTCCTGCTCGTTCAACGTCACGACATCGGGCACCTGCTCAGGCCCGTCGGAGTACTCCAGGACGAACCGCGTGTCGGTCGCCACGGCTTGCCCCGGAGGAGGCGAGATCGAGACGACCTCGTTCCGGTCCTCGTCGGACTCCACCTCCCGTTGCTCGACACGCTTGGGATCGAAGCCCGCATCTCGGAGCAACGAGATGGCTTCCTTGCGTGAGACGCCGACCACGCCGGGCACCTGCGCCTCGGGCTTGCCGATCGAAACCACGAGGTCGACCACGGCATCGGGGTCGACATAGTCCTCGGGCTCGGGGTTCTGCGAGATCACCTTGTCGGCCGCAACGGTGTCGCTGTTCTCGGTGGTCACTGCGCCGACGGTGAGGCCAGCGTTGCCGATGGCCTGGCGCGCGGCGCCCTCGGACATGTTGATGAGCGACGGCACCTGCACCTGCTCAGGCGACTCGGGGAACAGTGAGTCCTTCACCAGGAACCAACCGGCCACCATCAGCGCGATCACCAGAAGGCCGAGCACGATCCATAGACCGGTGCGCGGCGGTCCGTCGTCGACCGTTGGCAACGGTGCCGGGTCGGGTCGACGGGGCGCAACCGCTACCGGTGCCACGACCTGCGTGCGGGGCTCGGGGTCGGGCACCACGGGCGTGACGCCAGCCTCGACTGGGCGTCCGGCCAGGTAGCGCTCGATGTCGTTGCGCATGGCGCCCGCCGACTGGTAGCGGTCCTCGACGCGCTTGGCGAGCGACTTCATGACGATCGCGTCGATGGCGGCGGGCAGGTCGGTGTCGTGGTCGGACGGCGGCGCCGCCTGCTCGCGCACGTGTTGGTAGGCCACCGCCACCGGGCTGTCGCCGACGAACGGTGGTCGGCCGGTCAGCAGCTCGTAGAGCAGACATCCGGCCGAGTAGACGTCGGAGCGGGAGTCGACGGTCTCGCCGCGTGCTTGTTCGGGCGAGAGGTACTGGGCGGTCCCCACCACCGCGGCGGTCTGGGTCATCGAGCCGGCTGCGTCGCTGATCGCGCGAGCGATGCCGAAGTCCATCACCTTGACGTCGCCGCTGGGAGTCAGCATCACGTTGCCGGGCTTGATGTCGCGGTGAATGATGCCTGCGCGGTGGCTGTAGTCGAGGGCCGAGAGCACGCCGCTGCTGATCTCCAGCGCGCGCTCGGGCAGGATCTTGCGGCCTTCACGCAGGATGTCGCGCAGGGTGCGGCCCGCGACGTACTCCATCACGATGTAGGGCTGAGCCACCCCGCTGCCGTCGTTGGCCGGCTCCTCGCCGGTGTCGTAGACCGCGACGATGGAAGGGTGGTTGAGCGAGGCAGACGACTGTGCCTCGCGGCGGAAACGCGCTTGGAAGGTCGCGTCGCTGGCCAGGTCGGTGCGTAGCCGCTTGACCGCCACGATCCGTCCGAGCCTGCTGTCGGTGCCCTTGCGGACCTCGGCCATGCCGCCGCGCCCCAGCAGCTCGCCGAGCTCGTAGCGGCCGCCGACGAGCGTGGGCTCGGTCGACCCCTGCGATCCTGTGGCGTCGTTCATCAGCTCTGGTCTCCCTGGTCGATCGGATCGCGGCTGATCGTCGGCCGCGTGGACGGCCGCTGCGTGGCCGGGGCCTGCGTGGCCGGCGGCCGTGTGGGCGTGGGCTGGGTGGCTGAGGGCTGGGTGGCTGAGGGTTGCGTGGCCGGCGGCTGCGTGGCCGGGGGCTGCGTGGTCGGCGGCTCGCTGGTGGTGGGCTCCTCCGTCGGAGTCTCGATCTCGACGGGTGCCTCGCCCCAGTACGTGACGGTGATCAAGGTGTTCGCGGGCTGCTCGCCTTGCGGGTCGACCGTGATCACCAGACCGTCCTGGTCGGGGTCGGTGTTGGTGCGCACGTCCTCGGCCACCCGCAGCCCCAGCGAGCGCAGGTCGGCGGCGACGTCGGCGAACGGCCGTCCCGAGTAGTCGTCGGCGTTGACGTCGACGGTCTCGGGCTCCTCGCTCGACGGCTCGCTGGGCGGCTCGCTCGACGGCTCGGTGGGTGCGCTGCTGCTCGGCGTCCTTGCCGGGGTGGTCACCGCGTTGGTCTCGTCAGCAGCCGGGTCGGCGTCGTTGCCGGTGAGCAGGAGCGTGAGCACCACGCCCACGGCGACCAGAAGCGTCACGATGGCGATGATTGGCCACGGGTTGCGCCGAGAATCGGTCGTGGTGGGGAGTGGACCTGGGGCGGCGGTCAGCGGCGCCGGCTCAGCCGCAGCCGGGGTTGCGGCGAGCACCTGCGTGGCCGCGGCGTCGGTTACCGGCACGGGCACGACGGGAGCCACCGGGGCCGCCTCCGCACGGGCTGGGTCGCGCAGTGCGGCCGCGAACTCGGCGCCGTCGGCGAAGCGTTCGGCGGGATCCTTTGCCAACGCCCGCCGCACCACCGCTGCTAGGTCGGCCGGAATGGTGTCGGGCAGGTCGGGCACGGGCTCGCGAATGTGGGCCAGGGCGGTCGCCACGGGAGAGTCGGCCTCGAACGGACGACGTCCGGTCAGGCACTCGAAGGTGACGACGCCGAGGCTGTACACGTCGGAGGCGGTCGAGGAGGGCTTGCCCTCGGCCTGTTCGGGCGAGAGGTACTGGGGCGTGCCCATCACGGCGCCGGTGCGGGTGATGCCGACCCCGTCGGCGGCGCGCGCGATGCCGAAGTCGGTGACCTTGACCTGCCCCTGAGGAGTCACGATCAGGTTGGCCGGCTTCACATCGCGGTGGATGATGCCCGCGGCGTGGGCAGCGCCGAGCGCCTCGCCCACCTGCGCCATCAGGTCACGGACGGCGACGGGGTCGAGGTCACGACCGGCGCGCAGCAGCTGCGAGAGGGGCTCGCCCTCGACGAGCTCCATGACCAGGAACGGCCGCGGGTGTGCCGAGCCGTCGGCCGCCGTGCGCTCTCCGACGTCGAAGACTGCGGCGATCCCGGGGTGGTGGAGTGCGGCGGCGTGCCGCGCTTCGGTCTCGAAGCGCTGCCGGAAGACGGGGTCGTCGGCGAACTCGGCCTTGAGCAGCTTGACCGCCACGGTTCGACCCAGGGTGGTGTCGGTGGCGCGCCAGACCTCGCCCATGCCACCGGTCGCGATCCGGGAGTCGAGCCGAAAGCGGCCGGCATCGTCGGCAAAGGTGGGCGAGCCCGGTGACTCAGTCATGTGCTGCTCCCTTCGTCGGTGCGGTGGTGCCGTGCTGCTGGATCATCCGAGGACCGCCTCCATCACGGCCTTCGCGATCGGACCGCCGAGGGCGCCACCGGCGATCTCTCGTCCGGGGGCCTCTTCGATCATGACGGCCACGGCGACGTCGGCGTTCTCGGAGGGGGCGAACGAGACGAACCAGCCGTACGGCGCCTCGCCGGCCACGCCACGTTGGGCGGTGCCGGTCTTGCCGGCTACCGCGACTCCGGAGATCGCGGCGGGCGAGGCGGTGCCGTCGTCGACGGTCGAGACCATCAGCTCGGTGAGGATCCGCGCGGTGCCCTCGTCGACGGCTTCGGTGAGCTCCTCGGGCTGCGCGGCCTCGGCGTCGTACTCGGCCGACTGCACCTCGTCGACGAGGTAGGGGCGCATCACGACGCCGCGGTTGGCGATCGCCGCGGCCACCATGGCCATCTGCAAGGGGGTGGCCTGAACATCGAACTGGCCGAAGCCGGCCTGTCCGACCTCGGGCTCGCTCAGCTCGGTGGGGAACACGGAGCGGGCCTGGCCGCCGAGGTCTTCGAGGTAGTCGGAGTTGAACCCGAACTTCTCAGCCTGACGCAACATTGCCTCGGCACCCACTTCGATGGCGAGCTGGGCGAAGGTGGTGTTGCACGACTGTTCCATGGCTTGGCGCAGCGTGATCTCGCCGGCGCCGCAGCTGCGGCCTTCGTTGTCGACCAACCCGGAGTCGGTGCTCGTCTGCGGCAGCTGGAACGTGGCACCGCCAGGAACGAGGGCGTCGGCGCCGTCGTACTTGCCCGAGCTCAGGGCCGCGGCAGCGGTGACCAGCTTGAACGTGGAGCCCGGGAACAGCCGGGTCTGCACGGCGCGGTTGAGCAGCGGCTCGCCGGGGGCATTCTCGAGCCGGTCATAGGCGTCGCCGACTGCGTCGAAGTCGTGCGAGGCGAGCAGGTTGGGGTTGAACGTCGGCAACGACACCATCGCCAGGATCTTCCCGGTCGATGGCTCCAACGCGACGACCGAACCTTCGACGCCCGGGCCGAGTGCGTTGAGGCCGTCGAAGGCGGCACGTTGGGCAGCCGGGTTGAGGGTGAGCTGCACGCTGCCGCCCTGGGCAGGCTCGTTGCTCAGCAGGTCGACCAGGCGCCGCACGAAGAGCCGTGGGTCATCGCCGGACAGCACAGCGTTCTGCGCGGCTTCGATGCCGGTGCTGTCGCCAAAGGTGAAGTAGCCCGTGACCGGCGCGTACAGGAACGGCTGCGGGTAGAGCCGTTGGTACTCGTACTGATCGTCGACCTCTTTGCTCTCCGCGATCGGCTCGCGCCCGACGAGGATGGCGCCGCGCTCGCTGGAGTAGGAAGCCTGCTTGACCCGCTGGTTGCGCGGGTCGTCGTCGAGGGAGTCCGAGCGCCAGAACTGCAGGTACGAGGCGTTCAGCATCAGCGCCAAGAACAGCAGCAGGCAGAAGGTCGCCACGGAGCGGATCGGCTTGTTCATCGGTGCTCCCCCTCAAGGTCGAGGAGACTCTGAGCAGTGGAGGTACCGGTGATCGAGCCGTGCGGAGCGCTAGCGCCGTTCGCGTCGAGAATCACAGCTTGATCACCTGCGTGGTTTCGCTGTCACCGTCGTCGGCGCTGGCAGGTGACAGGTCGGGCAGCGGACGCCGGGCCTGGTCGGAGATGCGCAGCAGCAGCGCGATGATCACCCAGTTGGCGATCAGCGATGAGCCTCCGTAGGACAGGAACGGTGTGGTGAGACCGGTGAGCGGGATCAACCGGGTGACCCCGCCGATCACGACGAACACCTGCAGCGCGAAGACGCTGGCGAGCCCGGTCGCGACCAGCTTGCCGAAGTTGTCTCGCGAGATCAGGGCCACGCGCAGCGCCCGCTCGACGATGAGTCCGTAGCAGAGCAGCACGGCCAGCACGGCCGTCAGACCGAGCTCTTCGCCGATGGCGGCCATGACGAAGTCGCTCTCGGCGTAGGTGATCCGGGTCGGGTCGCCCTCGCCGAACCCGCGTCCGATGAGTCCGCCGTAGGCCATGCCGAACTGCGCCTCGACGATCTGGTCGGAGAACGGCGGCGTGGCGTTGCGGTAGAACTCGAACGGGTGCAGCCAGATGTCGACGCGGTCCTGCACGTGCCCGAGCAGCCGCCAGGCGGTGAACGCGCCGCCGAGAAACAAGGTGCCGCCGACGACGACCCACCCGGGCCGCTCGGTCGCGACGTAGAGCATCACCAGGAACAGCCCGAAGAACAGCAGGCTCGAGCCCAGGTCTTTCTGGAAGACCAGGATGCCGAGGCTGATCAGCCACATGCCGAGGATGGGACCGAGGTCGCGACCGCGCGGGAGGTCGACGAAAAGCACCCGCCGTCCGGCCAGAGCCAGCGCATCACGGTGCAGCACCAGGTAGCCCGCAAAGGCGATCACGAGCAGCACCTTGGCCACCTCGCCCGGCTGAAAGCTGAAGCCGCCCACCCTGATCCAGATGTTGGCGCCGTTGATGGTGGTGCCCAGCCCGGGCACCCGCGGCAGCAGCAGCAGCACGATCGCGCCCAGCCCGAGCGTGTAGGTGAAACGGGCGAGCACGCGGTGATCGCGCAGCACGACGAGGGTGGCGACGAACAGCAGCACGCCGAGCGTCATCCAGATCAGCTGCGAACGGGCGAAGTCAGCGTCGCGGCCCTTGAGCTCGTAGGCGAGGTCGATGCGGTGGATCACGGCAAGACCCAGACCATTGAGGGTGGCCACGAGGGGCAGCAACACCGGGTCTGCGTAGGGCGCCACGAGGCGGATGACGACGTGAGCGGCGACGATGAGGGCCGCCAACCAGCCCCCGTAGCCGATGATGTCGGGCGGCACGCTGCCCTGGACGCCGAGGCCCACGGCGGCATAGCCGCCTACTCCGACTGCGAGCGCGAGCACCAGCAAGAACAGCTCGGCTCCCCGCCGGCGACGGTGCACGAAGCCCATCAGCGCCGACTGGGTGGGGGGCTGACCGGGTGCCTGGCCGGTGGCTTGATTGCGCGCCGCCATCTCAGCCGGCGTCCTCGGGCTCGACGATCCGCTTGGCGGCGATCTCCTCCACCTTGTCGCGCGCGTCAGCAAGATCGTCAACCTCGATGGAGTCCTGCACCTCGCCGCGATCAAAGGCCGAGAGCTGGTCGAGCTCTACGTCGGTCACCACGATCGGTTCGAAGAGGTCGAGGCCCGGCAGCGAGGTGTCGAGGCCGCGGAAGATCACGACCCGACCGTCGAGCTCGCCGACGAAGTACTGGCGCTGCACCCACGACCATGCCGACGCCGCGGCGATCCAGACGAGGCCGACCACGATCGCCAGCGCGAGCGCGCGGCGCATCCAGGCGAACCGTTGCGGAGCCAAGGGCGCATAGCGAGCGGCCTCGGGGTCGACGGGCCGGAGCGGGTCGGACGGGATCGCGAACGGCAGGTGATCGGGGATCTCGGCGTCGATGGCCTCCATCTCGCCGGTGTCGCCCGATCGGTGGCCGCGGAACAAGGCCCGGGGCATGCGGCGTCGCAGCTCGGCTGCGGCTCCCACCAGCATCGGCTCGAGGTCGGCAACGTCGGTGCTGGCTGCCGCCGCCTCTTCAGTGAGCACGTCGGCCACGATGCACGTGACGTTGTCTGAGCTGCCGGCCTCGAGGCTGGCGCGCACCAGCTCGACGGCGGCGAAGTCGGGCGACCCCATCGAGAGCACGTCGGCCAGCCGGCCGTCGTCGAGCACGCCGCACGCCCCGTCGCTGCACAAGAACAGACGGTCACCGGGCACCAGCTCGATGACGAACAGGTCGGGCTCGGCCTCGTGGATGCCGTCGAGTGCCTTGAGGATCAAGTTGCGGTGCGGGTGCACCCGCGCCTCGTCCTCGGTGATCCGGCCTTCGTCGATCAGGCTCTGCACGAACGTGTGGTCGGTGGTGAGCTGCGACAGCTCGCCGTCGCGAAACAGGTAAGCCCGGCTGTCGCCGACGTGCCCGATCGCAGTGCGCTGACCGTCGAAGAGGGCCACGGTGGCGGTGGTGCTCGTGCCGTTGATCGAGGCGTCCTCGTCAACGAGGTGACCGATGTGCTCGTGCGCGTCGTGCAGACCGACGCTGACCCGGTCGACCAGGTCGTAGCCAGCCTCACCCCCGGGGGCGACGTCCAGGGTGCGCAGCGTGGAGACGGCGGCGCTGGAGGCGATGTCGCCGCGCATCGCGCCACCGACGCCGTCACAGACCGTGAGCAGCCAGGGGCCGGCGTACCCGGAGTCCTGGTTGTCCTTGCGCACCCGGCCGATGTCGGAGATGGCGGAGTAGTGCAGGCGGAGCTGACCCGACGCTGGCTGCTGGCCGTCCGGGAGGGTGGCCGTGGCCGGGACGGCGTCGTCCTGGGTCACTTCTTGAGCTCCAGGATGGTCTTGCCGATCCGGACCTGGGTGCCGATCGCGATGGTGGTGGGCTGGGAGATCCGCACGCTGCCGATGTAGGTGCCGTTGGTCGAGCCCAGGTCTTCGACGAACCACTGGTCGCCCGAGGCGGCGATCCGCGCGTGCCGGGTGGACGCGTAGTCGTCGTCGAGCCTGATCGCGGCATCGGTGCCCCGGCCGATCAGGATCGGAGCCTGGTCGAGCGGCACCGTGATCCCGGTGTTGCTGCCTTGGGTGACTGCTACGTGCGTGGGCGAGCCCCGCCGTTTGGACGGCGTCCGCGGCTTGGACGACTTCGCGGCACCGGGCTCGCGGCGAGCTGACTCGGGCACTCGCGCGCCGAACATGTCGGAGCGAATGACCGAGATGGCAGAGAGCACGAAGATCCACAAGATCGCCAGGAAGGCGACCCGGATCAGAAACAGCGTGAGCTCAGACATCAGCCAACCCTTCAGCCGACCCGTCGGCCTCTTCCACGATCCGGACGGTCATCGAGGTCGTGCCCACCTTGACGGTCGAACCGTCCTGGAGCGCGGCCCGCGGCACCTTGCGCCCGTCGACCACGATGCCGTTGGTCGACCCGAGGTCGTGCACCTCGATCGTGGGGCGCTCGTCGTCGCGGCCGAGGAAGACCATGAACTCTGCGTGCCGTCGACTGATGCCAGGATCGTTGATGCGGATGTCGGCGTCGGTGCCGCGGCCGATGACCAAGCCTGGCGGTTGCAACGGGTGCTGTGACCCGTTGACCTCGAGCAGCGCGCGGGCGCGGCGCACCTGCGTGTGCGTCGACGTGCCGGTCACCTTGGCCTGAGCTTGGCTGCGGATCCGGAAGCGGCCGGTGGTGAGGTCGTCGGCGGTCTCGAACGTGATGCGCACCGGCCCGGGAAACACGTAGCTCTGCATCCGTGCGTGCTTCTGCAGCTGGTCGGTCAGCTCGCGCTCGAGAGCGGAGTCGTAGGGAACCAGCCGGTCGAGATCGGTCTTGGCCAGCTCGACGTGAAAGTCGTTCGGCACCAGGCGCCGATCGCGGGAGAGGATCTGGGCGTTGTTGTCGAGCTCGCGCTCGAGGGCAGCGGCGATCTCGACCGGCTGCACGGCGCTACGGAAGGTGCGGGCGAAGGCCCCGGAGATCATCGACTCCAGGCGCTGCTCGAAGCGCTGCAGTCCACCCATCGTTGCCACCTCCCTCGCGTTGTCCGGTCCGGGTCGAACGTCACTACGTTGGCACCAGACCGTGCTGCACGGCCAGTTCACGGCCAGTTCACGGCATGCCAACCGCCGGTCGGTCGACCGGAGGCTGTGCTCGATCGTAGCCATGCCCGGGCCGGCGCTCGGGTACCCCTGAGCCGCGGACCAACCAGGGGCGCAGTGAGGGCGCTCCGCCCACCCGCACCGGTTTGGGGAAGCTCCGAGCGCTGGGCTAACCTTGCTCGGCTACTTGCGCGAGTGGCGGAACGGCAGACGCGCTGGCTTCAGGTGCCAGTGTCCGAAAGGGCGTGGGGGTTCAAATCCCCCCTCGCGCACACATAGATAGAAGGCCGAGAACTCCTTGGGTTCTCGGCCTTCTGCATTGATTGGTTGATCGAAGGAGGAGCGCGTGATCCACGATGCCCCCACCGTCTGGCGGGCGCTGCGGTCACCGCGGCTGTTGCGCACCGAAGTACTGGCCGGGCTCGTGGTGGCCCTGGCGTTGATCCCCGAAGCGATCTCGTTCGCGATCATCGCCGGCGTCGACCCGCGGGTGGGTCTGTTCGCCTCGTTCACGATGGCCGTCACGATCTCCATCGTCGGGGGCCGCCCGGCCATGATCTCGGCCGCTACCGGTGCCGTGGCGCTCGTGATCGCGCCGCTGGTGCGCGAGTACGGACTCGACTACCTCGTGGCCGCGGTGTTGCTCGGTGGTCTCATTCAGGTGGTGCTCGGCCTGCTCGGGGTGGCGCGGCTGATGCGCTTCGTGCCGCGCTCGGTGATGGTCGGCTTCGTGAACGCGCTGGCGATCTTGATCTTCCTTTCCCAGCTCACCTACCTCGTCGACGTTCCAGTCGTCGTCTACGTGCTGACTCTGGTTGGCATTGCCGTGCTCGTGCTGCTGCCCAGGATCTTTTCCCTCGTGCCGGCCCCGTTGGTGGCCATCGTGACGCTGACCGGATTCACGGTCGTGGCCTCGGTGACCGTGCCGACCGTCGGCGACGAAGGCGAGCTGCCCAGCAGTCTGCCGTCGCTCTTCTGGCCCGACGTGCCGTGGACCTTGGACACGCTCGGGATCGTTTTGCCCTACGCGCTGGGCGTCGCGGTGGTGGGGTTGCTGGAGTCCCTGCTCACCGCGAAGCTCGTCGACGACATCACCGACACGCACTCGCCGAAGACCCGCGAGGCCTGCGGTCAAGGCGTGGCGAACGTCGTCACCGGTCTCTTCGGGGGCATGGGTGGCTGCGCGATGATCGGCCAGACGATGATCAACGTGAAGGTCTCGGGTGCGCGAACCCGGATCTCGACGTTCCTGGCCGGGGTCTTCCTGCTCGTCCTCGTGGTCGGCCTGGGCGACGTGGTCGCGGTGATCCCGATGGCCGCTCTGGTGGCCGTCATGGTGATGGTCGCTGTCGCGACGTTCGACTGGCACAGCATCGCGCCGGCCACGCTGCGCCGGATGCCGAAGTCGGAGACCACAGTGATGGTCACCACCGTTGTCGTCACCGTCGTCACCGAGAACCTCGCCATCGGGGTGGGGGTCGGGGTGATCGCGGCGATGACTCTCTTTGCCCGCCGCGTCGCTCACCTCACCGAGACCGAGCGCGAGCTGGTCGAGGACGACCAAGGTGGACTCACCGCCGTGTACCGAGTCAGCGGCGCACTCTTCTTCGCCTCGAGCAACGACCTCTACACCCAGTTCGACTACGCGCACGACCCTGATCGTGTGGTCGTCGACCTGTCGCGCTCGCACATCTGGGACGCCTCGACCGTCGCCGCGCTCGACGCGATCACCACCAAGTACCAGCGCCGAGGCACCACCGTCGAGATCGTCGGGCTGAACGCCGCCAGCGCCGAGCGGCACGAGCGACTGAGCGGGTCTCTGCCCGGCCACTGACGCCGGCTCACCCCGAGGGACTGCGGTCGACGGCTACGTTCGCTGCATGGGTCTCACCTCCGCCGTCGACACCGTGCTCGATCGCTCACTCGTGCTCGGCTACACCAAGATCGGGCCCGCTCTGCGGCGACGTTGGTGGCCCGCCGACCCTCAGCCCGGGTGCCTTCAGGGCGAGCACGTGGTGGTCACCGGGGCGACGTCCGGGATCGGTGAGGCAATGGCCGGATCGTTCGCGGCGCTGGGGGCGACAGTGCACGTGCTGGGCCGCAACCCCGAAAAGGTGAGCCGGGTGGTGGGTGAGCTCAGCGCCGCGCACCCGGGGGCGACCCTGGTGGGCGAGGTCTGCGACGTGGGCGACCTGGACGCAGTCTCAGCGTGGTGCGCCGACCTGGCCTCCCGGATCGACGGACTGCGCGGCCTGGTGCATAACGCCGGCCTGATCCCACCCACTCGCGAGGTCACCGCGCAGGGACACGAGAAGCAGTTGGCCGTGCACGTGCTCGGGCCGCACCTGATGACCGAGCTGCTGCTGCCAGCGCTGGCAGCGCGTGGCGGCAGCGTCGTGTGGATGTCGTCAGGCGGGATGTATTCAGCCGGACTGCGCTCCACGCCTGAGGCGATCGAGTACCGCGACGGCGACTACGACGGGGTGCGTGGTTATGCCCGCACCAAGCGCATGCAGGTGGTGCTTGCCCAGGCGTGGAGTGAGCGGTTGGCAAGCGACCCCCAGCTGGGCGACGTACGGGTGGAGAGCACTCACCCGGGCTGGGTGGCGACCCCTGGCGTGAGCGAGAGCCTGCCTGGCTTCGACAAGGTGATGGGACGTCTCCTTCGTGACCCAGTGTCCGGAGCGGACACCGCGGTGTGGCTCGTCGCGACCCGGCCGACGTCCGACAACGCGCACCGGTTCTGGCACGACCGAGCGACTCGACCCACCACCTATCCATGGCAGCGCCGCCAAGACCGCGCTGACGTGAAGGCGTTCACCGAGTACGTCACCACGGCCACCGGCACGCCGGGGTTGCGCTGATCCCGGCCGGAGGCTGTGGGACGCACGGCCACATACTGGCCAGATGTTGCCTGCCCCCACGCCTGCCGCCGAGGTGCTCGCCGAACCGTTGCGATCACGCTGGAGTCCCACGGTCTTCGACGTCGCCCACACCCTGACCACGGACGAGATCGAGACACTGCTGCGGGCCGCCCAGTGGGCACCGAGTGCCGGGAACAGTCAGCCCTGGCGGTTCCTCGTGCTGGAGCGCGGCTCTGCCGGGCACCAAGCCTTCGTGCCGCACCTCAGTCGCGGCAACGCTGGATGGGTGCCGCGGGCCTCCCTGGTCGTGGTCGGGGCGACCCAAGTAGCCGAAGCGCCGGACGGGAGCAACGTCAACAGTGCCGACTTCGCGCGCTACGACGTCGGCCAGGCCGCCGCACACGTCACCCTGCAGGCGCGGGCCATGGGTCTGCACGCTCACCAGTTCGCTGGGTTCGACCACCCGGGGGTGGCCGAGGCGTTCGGCGTGCCCGATCACTTCCAACTCATGGCGGGCATCGCGGTGGGCATGCGAGGGGACGCGACCCAGGTCGACGAGCGCGACCGTGAGCGTGAGCAGCGGCCCCGCACACGTCGACCGCTGATCGAGACGGCGTTCGCCGATCGCTGGGCCGAGCCCTGGGCTGGCCTGGCGGGCTGAATCGGTGCAGGGTCCGCGGCGCCGTGAATGTGGGGCCGCCTGTCAGAATCGGGGCCATGACCTCCCTCCAAGACTTCAGCGCCACCAGCCTCGACGGTCAAGACGTCGACCTCTCGGCGTACGCCGGTCAGGTCGTGCTGGTGGTCAACACCGCTTCCCAGTGCGGCTTCACGCCTCAGTACAAAGGGCTCCAAGTGCTCCAGGAGCAGTTCAAGGACCAAGGCTTCACCGTCATCGGCTTCCCGTGCGACCAGTTCGGTGGTCAGGAGCCCGACGACGAGGCCGCCATCGGTTCCTTCTGCGAGAAGAACTACGGCGTGACCTTTCCGATGATGAGCAAGATCGAGGTCAACGGCGACGGCGCACACCCCGTGTATCAGTGGCTGCGCGGTCAGAAGGGCGGCCTCCTCGGCAGCAAGATCAAGTGGAACTTCACCAAGTACCTCGTCGGCAAGGACGGTCAGGTCATCGACCGTTACGCGCCCACCACGAAGCCGGAGAAGCTCTCCGGTGACATCGAGAAGGCGTTGAGGGCCTGACTACCTTCTCCGCCTCCACCACGGCTGAAGCGGTCGTGCCGGTGGAGCGCGCCCGCGTGTGGGACGTGCTGGTCGACCCCGACCTGATCGCTCGCTTCACGCCGTTCGTCAGCGACATCGCTGACAGCGGGGAGCACTGGATCTGGACGCTGTCGGGGCTCAAGGTGGCCGGCAAGGGCTTTGGTGCCACGTTCACCGAGCGGATGACGCTCGAGGACGGCAAGCGCATCGAGTTCACCCACGACCCACCAGCGGGTGCGAAAGAGCGTGCCGGCGTGCATGGCTGGTACGCGCTGAGTGACCACGCCGACGGCGTTCTCCTCGAGACCAGCCTCGAGATCTGCGTCGACCTGCCGCTGCCCAAGCTCTCGGGCCCGGCGGTGCGCAGCACCATGAAGGGCGTGATGGCACAGATGGGCGACCGGTTCTCCAAGAACCTGCTCGAGCACCTCGCGGAGAGCACGTAGGCCAACCCCTCGGTCCACCCGGGTCGCCGCCGTCGGTCGTCGAGTAGGTCCGCGAGGAAGGAGTGGCCGTATCGAGGCGTGGTGGGTCGGGAGACCACCTGGGTTGCGGCCTCGGTCGTCGAGTAGGTCCGCGAGGAACGAGTGGGCCGTATCGAGGCGTGGTGCGTCAGGAGACCACCTGGGTTGCCGCCGTCCCTCGGATCGCTGGGTCTCGGCGCTGCGTCCCTCGCGTCGTGCCGGCGATCCAACTTGCCCGTAACCGGCCGTGGCGCCCACAGTGGCAGCGTGTCTCGCACCGCAACCACCTCGTCGTACTCGATCACCATGCGTCTGCACACGGCGCCCGACCACCGCGTGACCGGGGCAGTGGCTACGGCTATCGCCGAGGCGGGGGGCATCGTGACGGCCTTGGACGTGGTCGAGTCGAGCAACACCCGGCTTCGGCTCGACGTCACCTGCTCGGCTGGCGACGCCGAGCACGCAGAGGTGCTGACGGCGGCGGTCGCGGCGCTGCCCGGCGTCGAGGTGTTCAAGGTCAGCGACCGCACCTTCTTGCTGCACATCGGCGGCAAGATCGAGGTCGCCTCCAAGGTGCCGCTGAAGAATCGCGACGATCTGTCGATGGCGTACACGCCCGGGGTCGGCCGGGTCAGCCAGGCCCTGGCTGACAACCCCGAGGACATCCGGCGGCTCACGATCAAGGGCAACTCGGTCGCGGTGGTGACCGACGGCTCGGCAGTGCTCGGTCTGGGCAACATCGGGCCAGGTGCTGCCCTGCCGGTGATGGAGGGCAAGGCGGCCTTGTTCAAGCGGTTCGCCGACATCGACGCTTGGCCGATCTGCCTGGCCAGCCAGGACGTCGACGAGATCGTCCGCGCGGTCGAGATGATCGCGCCCGGCTTCGGCGGCATCAACTTGGAGGACATCTCCGCGCCACGATGCTTCGAGATCGAGCAACGCCTGCGCGCCAGCCTCGACATCCCGGTCTTCCACGACGACCAGCACGGCACCGCCATCGTGGTGCTTGCCGCGTTGATGAACGCGTTGCGCGTGGTGGGCAAGGACCTCGCGACAGCGCGAGTTGTCGTGTCGGGTGCGGGCGCTGCCGGCACCGCGATCGTCACGCTGTTGCTGGCCGCCGGAGTCACCGACGTCGTGGTCTATGACCGCGAAGGCTGCCTGGTGCCCGACCTGCTCGGGCTCAACTCCGCCAAGCAGCAGCTGGCCGAGGCCACGAACCCCCGCGGGGTGACCGGAGACCTGCACGCCGCGCTGGTTGGGGCCGACGTGTTCATCGGCGTGAGCGCTCCGGGCATCCTCCAGCCCGAGTGGATCGTCGACATGGCAGAGAAGGCCGTGGTGTTCGCCTTGGCCAATCCGGACCCCGAGGTCGACCCGGGCGAGGCCGGCAAGTACGCCGCCGTCGTGGCTAGCGGGCGGTCTGACTACCCCAACCAGATCAACAACGTGCTGGCGTTTCCCGGAGTGTTCCGCGGACTGCTCGACGCGCGGGCGACCGAGGTCACCGTCGACATGCTGCTGCGGGCGGCCACGGCGATCGCGCAGGTCGTGGGCGACGACGAGCTCAACCCGAGCTTCATCATTCCGACGGTCTTTCACCCCGATGTGCCGAAGGCGGTCGCTGCGGCAATCAGTGGCGACGAGAGATGAGTCAGGCAGCTCTCGCAGTTCGCTAGGGCGTGGGTTGCACTGAGATCTGGGCGGCCGATCGACTGCTGACCAGGCGCTTCAGCACTTCTTCGCGCAGTGCCTTTGAGGGCGCCACGATGCTCACGCTGAACGGGTACCTGTCGTAGAGACGGGTCAGGCGGTAGCCGCCTTCAGGCGCCGGAGCCCGATAGGTGAGCAACTCGCCCTTCTCCGAGCGGCCAGGCTTGATGCCCGGATAGTTCGATGCCACGTAGGACTGACCTCGCCGCACCGTCGTGCGCCGGGTGTAGGTGATCGTGACCGGCGTGTCACGGATCCGCTCGACACAGACGACCTCCAGGGGACGGGGCGCCCCGCGGTCGGCGAACTGGGTGCGCTCGCAGCGCCCGCTCAACGGCTTGAACGAGGGGAAGACCCAGCGGAGTCCGGCCACGCCGCCAGGAAGCCCACACTCTGCTCGGGCCTTCTGCTCGCCGTTCCAGCACGTGACGATCGAAGGCGTTGTGAGCGGATCAGCCTTCTCAGGTTCGGCCAGGAGCAGCCCCGCGCCGAAGGTGGCCGACACGACGAGACCCACCATCAGGGGCATCACGAGAAGCAGGCCGCGCCAGCGGACCCAGAAGGCCGGACTGGGCCGCTCGACGGGCTCGAACGAGAGGTCCACGGCGATGAGGTTCCTCTCTGTGGGCGCGGCAGGACGGGCGCCCGAGCGCGCTCATCCATTGTGGCGCGTGGCCGGATGCCGCGGCACCCCGCCTAGGGTGAATGACGCTCTTTACATTCGAACCCCTCTTGTCAACGCGCTTTACATACCTTACGGTTCTGTAAACCGACGATCGAGGAGGTGTGGTCGATGACGACCAACGCCAGCAATGCGCCCATCTCGAACAGCCCCGAACCCAAGAGCACCGTTCCGAGCGGGTCCAGCGACGCCTGGACCGACAAGAAGCGCTACCTGTGGCTCATCGGCCTGGTCGTGCCCTCCCTGGCGTTCGTCGCGGGGGGCATGTGGGCCCTCACCGGCTGGGGCTTCTGGTTCTGGATCGGCCCGGTCATCGTGCTCGGCGTCGTGCCCGTAATCGACCTGGTCGCCGGTCTCGACCGTTCCAACCCGCCCGACGACGCGATCGAGGCGTTGGAGAAAGACCGCTACTACCGCTGGATCACCTACCTGTTCTTGCCGATCCAGTACGTCGGCTTCGTGGTCGCGATGTACGTGATCGCCGAAGGTGCGCCGTTCGGGCTGGGCGAGCTGAGCTTGGTCGACAAGATCGGCCTCGCCATCTCGATCGGCACGATCGGCGGCATCGGCATCAACACTGCCCACGAGCTCGGACACAAGCGCGAGGCCAACGAGCGCTGGCTCTCGAAGATCGCCTTGGCGCAGAGCTTCTACGGGCACTTCTACATCGAGCACAACCGCGGTCACCACGTGCGGGTCGCCACCCCTGAGGATCCGGCCTCGAGCCGCCTGGGCGAGACGTTCTACGCCTTCTGGCCCCGAACCGTGGCTGGCTCACTCAAGAGCGCCTGGCAACTGGAGAAGAAGCGCTACGCCCGCAAGAACCAGCACCCCTTCCGTCTGGGCAACGACGTGCTCAACGCGTGGCTCATGTCGGCAGTGCTCTTCGGTGGTCTGGTGGCCTGGCTCGGTATCGAGATCCTGCCGTTCCTGGTGCTGCAGGCGGTCGTGGGCTTCTCGCTGCTCGAGGTCGTCAACTACATGGAGCACTACGGCATGCTGCGCCAGAAGGTCGGCGCCGGCGAGCGGCAGCGCTACGAGCGGGTCGACCCGTCGCACTCGTGGAACTCCAACAACATCGCGACCAACGTGCTGCTCTACCACCTGCAGCGGCACAGCGATCACCACGCCAACCCGACCCGTCGCTATCAGACCCTCCGCGACTTCGAGGAGTCGCCGGTGCTCCCCACCGGCTACGCGGGAATGATCGTGTTGTCCCTCTTCCCGCCGCTCTACCGGCGGGTCATGGACAAGCGAGTGGTCGCGCACTTCGACGGCGACCTCAGCCTGGCCAACATCCAGCCCAGCAAGCGCGACAAGTACCTCGCGAGGTACCCGCGCCCCGCGTCTGTTCTCGAGGCTGAGCGTGTGGCCAGGGAGGATGCCGCCCTGGCCGCGGCCGCCGCCTTGACCGGCGAGGTCATGGCCGCCCGGTGTCCCGGGTGTGGCTATACCTACGAGGTCGAGGTCGGCAATGAGCTGGAGGGGTTCGCCGCCGGCACTGCGTGGGCGGACATTCCGGAGGACTGGTGCTGCCCCGACTGCGGCGTGCGGGAGAAGGTCGACTTCGTCGCGATCGAGAAGCAGGACGCCTGATGCCGCGGATCGTGGTGGACCGGGACAAGTGCGAAGGGCTCGGCATGTGCGAGGCCATGGCGCACGATTTCTTCGAGCTCCGTGACGAGGGAGACGACGAGGTCATGCATGTGCTGAACGAGACGCCGGCTGAGAGCGACCGGGCGCACGTGCACGCCGCTACGCAGGCCTGCCCGGTGCTCGCGCTCACCTTGGTCGACTGAGCGCCGACCTCGATGACTAGCCTTCTCGACGTGATCAGGCCGGCGGTGACGACGCGCGAACGCATCGTCGACACAGCCGTGCGGTTGACCGGTGAGAACGGGTGGGCTCAGGTCACCATGGCGCGGCTGGCCGACGAGGTCGGCGTCAGCCGGCAAACGGTCTACAACGAGATCGGAACCAAGGCCGGTCTCGCCGAGGCGATGATCATGCGCGAGCTCGAGCGATTCATGGATGTCGTGAGCTTGGCCTTTGACGAGCAGCCGACCGATCTGGTGAGCGCAATCGCGACGGCGGCGGAGTCGGTGCTCGATCACGCGCGCGACAACCCGATGCTGCACGCGGTGGTCTCGGCCACGCACGGCGCCGACACGGAGTTGCTGCCGTTGCTCACGACGCACTCGGCCGCCCTGCTCACCGTGGCCAAGGCGGTACTGACCGAACGGGTGTCGCCGTATGCGCCCCAGCTCGCGCCCGACCGTCTTGACGCCGCCATCGACATGGTGGTGCGCGTGGTGCTCAGCCACGTGATGCAACCCAGCGGCACGCCCGCGCAGACCGCGGCCGACATCGCCTGGATCGCAGCGCAGGTGCTCGACCGCGGATAGGGCGGGGTCAGGCGGCGGTCGTGGCTCGTGCCCGGGCTAGTTCGACTGCCTCGCGGAAAGCGACCACCACGTAGTCGGGCACCTTGAGGCCGGCCTTCTGTGCCCACAGTAGCTCGGTCTCGACCCGGGTGATCTGGTGCACGAAGTCGTCGAACCTGTCGGCGATGCCCAACGCCTCCATCACCTCGCCGAAGTCCGCAGCCTGCTCGGGATTGTTCGTGCCCACTGGGCCATACGACAGCCCTCGGAGGCGACGCACCAGCCACTTCTGCCAGGGCGACAACGTGGCCCAGAGGCCGCGCGCGGAGAGTTGGTAGAAGGCGTAGTGCCCCGGCTCTTGACGCTTGATCGGGGCGATCACGGTGGTGGCCACGGCGTCTTCGCCGAGCTCGACCACACCGTCGTGGAGCAGGTTGTAGGCGAGCACCGCCGAGCGCTCGGTCGACATGCCGGTCAGGTAGTAGAGCATCCGCACGACGTCCTGGAACGAGTTGAGATGCGCCAACGCGCCCATGATCTTGAGCTTGGCGCTGATCGTGTCGGTGTCGGCGATGGCCGCCGGGCGACCCAGCTCGACCTGGAGTCGGTCGAGAATGAGCCCGTGCTGGATCTCCTGCGGCTGCCAGACGTCGGCGTAGAAGTAGCGATCGACGTCGGGGGGGTCGGGCAGCATCGTGGTCAGCTCGAGCACGTTGCGATCGACCTCGAGCTCGACGCGTGCCATGTAGTCGAGCACGTGCCCGAATCGCGCATCGAGGGTGCGCGGGTCGCGCACGGTGAAGTCGACGTCGTCCAGCTGCAAGGGCGGGTGCTCGACGGCGAGCTTGTCGACGTGGTCGCGCAGCCGCTGGTCGGTTCGAGATTCCTGGATGGTCATCGGTAGTCATTCGTCGCGGGGGTGGGGCAGGGATGGCCCATTCTTCCCAACGTCCGGCAGCACCTTTCAACGCCGTCTAGCCTGGGACTGGGAGGGGACGCAATGAAGCGTACGAGAACGGCGTGCGCGGCACCGGCTGTGAGCATGGCTCTGGCTGCCGCGATGCTGCTGGCCGCATGTGGCGCCGCCGTCGACCCCCGCAACGAGCCCGACGGGCCTCCCTCCACCTCTTCGGGGGCGCCCACGCCTTCGAGCTCGGAGGAGCCGTCGCTCGACCCCGACCTCGCCGTTGCGCCGCCGGGGCCGCGCACCGATTCCGTGGTGCCTGCCGACATCCTGCTCTCGGCCAAGGACACCTTGGGCCCCACGGTGCTGCGCGCTGTGCGCAAGCTACGCGGGGTCGAGGCGTTCACGACGCTGTCCCTGGCCAACGTCTCGCTGGAGAACAAGGTCTACACGGTGGCCGCGGTCGACCCGGCCACCTACCGGCGGTTCACCGATGCCTCCAGCGCCGACCTCCAAGAGCAGTGGGACCGCGTCGCCGCAGGTGAGCTCTCCATCGACTCCAAACTCAGGCGCACCCTCCCCGTCAGCGCCGCTGGCTATCTCGGCCTCGACCTCGGCGAGGAGACCCGCCAGCTGCATGTCGGCGCCTGGGCCCCGCAGGTCGACCAGATCGACCTCGTGGTGAACGAGCGGATCGGTGAGGCGATGGGCATCACGTCTGGCAACGCGCTGCTCATCTCCACTGGTCCAACCGCGCCCGACGAGCTGCGCGCACCGCTCAAGGAGATCATCGGCCCGTCGACCTCGGTGCAGAACCTCGACGCGGTCGCCCGCTTCGGCCTCGACCCCGACGCTTTCCAGACCGCGGTGCTGGTGGGCTCGTTCGCCGACGCCGTCGGGGTGTTCAACTACACGCCGATCGGCGGGGGCAGGATCGCTCCCGACCCCGCTTGGGTGAGCGCGCACATCGCGACCGAGACCGTCCCGATCCTCGGCACGGTCACGTGCAACACCGCCATCTTCCCGCAGCTGCGAGCCGCCTTGGCCGAGGTGGTGCAGCAGGGACTGGCCAACGAGATCAACCCCGGTCAGTACGCCGGGTGCTACTACCCGCGCTTCATCGCGGGTTCCACCACCTTGTCCAACCACAGCTTCGGCCTTGCGCTCGACCTCAATGTGCCGGGCAACCTGCGCGGCACCGTTGGCGAGATGGATCGCGGCGTCGTGGCCATCTTCAAGCGCTGGGGCTTCGCGTGGGGCGGCGACTGGCGCTACACCGATCCGATGCACTTCGAGCTCGACCGCATCGTCCGACCCGGCTGAGTCGGCGCACGCTTACGCCGACTCGGCGTGCAGGGCGGTGCGGAGACGGTCGCTGACCATCGCCATCGTGGTCCGGGCGCGGGCGGGGTCTTCGGTGAGGAAGTAGTGGTCGACGCCCGGAGTCACATCGTGAATCACGTCGATGCCCGCCTCGCGCAGTCTCGCCGCGTAGGCGTCGCCATCGGGACGCAGCGTGTCGCGCTCGGCGGTCAACACGATGGCCGGCGGTAGCCCGGTCAGGTCGGGGGCGAGCACGGGTGAGGCGTAGGGCTCGGTGCGGGTGCTCGGATCGGGGAAGTAGACCCGGCGCACCAGCTCGCGCAGCGTCGGCGCGATCATGCCGCCGCGGCGGGGGACGTCGCTGGCGAGGTCGAGCGCGGGCACGCCCAGCACCTGCAGCGCGGGGCTGAACGAACCGGAGTCCCGGGCTTGCAAGCAGACTGAGGCCGCGAGACCGCCGCCTGAGCTGAACCCACCCACCGCCACCGCACGCACCCGGTCGGCTACCCAGGCGCTGACGTCGTGGCACTCCTCCTGAGCAACGGGATAGGCCACGTACGGGCCGGTGTGGAAGTCGACGTTCACCACGGTCACCCCGGCCGTGGCCGCCACGTAGCGGCACCACCAATCGTCCATCTGCGGGTACCGCATCAGCCAGGCCCCGCCATGGAAGTGCACATATGCGGCCCGGTCGGCCTCGAGCGGGCCATGCACCAGCACCCGCACGCGTCCGTGTCGGGTCGGCACCCAGAGGCGGCGGGCGCGGGGCAATTCGGCGCCGGCGAAGCCGAGCTCGGCGCCGTAGCGCACCGTGAACCGTGCCCCGGCGTGCATCGTCATCGCGCTGAGTCGGTCGGAGAGCTTCACGGGAAGTCTTCGACACGAGCAGGCTGCCGGATGTCTCGCGCGATGGGTGCGGGTGACTAGCCTGCGAGTCATGCGCGCAGCCCAAGTCGTCACGCTCACCGGTCCCGCCGACGTCACCTTGACCGACGTCCCTGAACCGGAGCCCGGTCCGCACGATGTGCTCATCGAGGTACATCGCGTGGGGGTGTCGTTCCCCGATCTCCTGCTGAGCCGCGGCGAATACCAGATCAAGCCCGACGTGCCGTTCTCTCTGGGTGTCGACGTGGCCGGCACGGTCATCAGCGGCCCCGGCTTCGAGCCGGGTCAGCGGGTAGCGGGGGTCGGCGGGTTCGGAGGTGCCCAGGAGCGCGCCGTGGTGCCGGCAGCGTTCACGTTCGCCCTGCCCGACGCGATGACCTTCGACGAGGGCGCGGCTCTGCCGATGAACTACCTCACCGCCGAGTTCGCGCTTCATGAGCGCGGGCAGCTGTCGGCCGGCGAGACCGTGCTCGTCCATGGCGCCGCTGGCGGGCTCGGCACCGCGACGATCCAGGTGGCCAAGGGCATGGGCGCTCGGGTGATCGGCGTCGTCAGCACGGAGGCGAAGACCGCGACGGCGCGCGCCGCCGGTGCCGACGACGTCGTCCTGCTCGACGGGTTCAAGGACGCCGTCATGCAGCTCACCGGCGGCAAGGGCGTCGACATCGTGGCTGACATCGTCGGCGGCGACGCCTTCACCGACTCGTTGCGGGTGCTCGGCACCCAGGGACGGCTGCTCGTGCTCGGCTTTGCTTCCGGCGCGGGTATCCCCCAGGTGAAGGTGAACCGACTACTCCTGAACAACGTGGACGTCCGGGGGGTCGGCTGGGGGGCCTACGCAATGGGCCTACCCACCTACATGCAGGAGCAGTGGGCGAGGCTTGTGCCGATGATGGAGGACGGCTCGGTGCGCCCGCCGATCGGCAAGGTCTACGAGTTGGGTGACTTCGGCCAGGCCCTGACTGAGATGGACGAGCGGCGGACCTTGGGGAAGTCGGTCGTCCGCGTCCGTGACTGACGACCTCGACCCGTCGCACCGGCAGCTCGACCACGCCGTCCGCTTCGACTGGGGCGCTACGGGTGCTGCGGCGATCGCCACCGGTGGGGCTCGGGTGGATTTCGCGGTCGTGGTGGACGTCCTCTCCTTCACGACCACCCTGAGCGTCGCGCTCGAGCGCGGCATCACGGTCTACCCCTACCCATGGCACGACGCCGGGGCAGCCGCCTATGCCTCCGAGCATGATGCGGTGCTGGCCGTCGGGCGCTTCGAGCAGCGATCGGGGGTGAGCGGGGTGAGCTTGTCGCCGGCCGCGATGGAGCGGGTTTCGGGCGTTGCGCGAGTCGTGCTGCCCTCTCCCAACGGTTCGTCCATCGTGTTCGGACTGGCCGAGGCGGGAGTGAACGTCATGGGGGCGTGTCTGCGCAACGCCTCGACCGTGGGGAGCTGGTTGGCCAGGCGTCGCGCTGATGGCGCCACCGTCGCCGTGGTTGCCGCCGGCGAGCGATGGCCCGACGAATCGCTCCGGCCAGCCGTCGAGGACCTCTGGGGAGCGGGTGCCGTGCTCGCCGCGCTATCTCGATCCAGCGGGAACGACGAGGCCCTCAGCCCCGAGGCCAGGCAGGCGGTCGTGGCCTACGACCAGGTAGCGGACTCGATGGCGAGGTCACTTGCGCGTTGTGCCAGTGCCCTCGAACTGGCCGCAGCGGGCTTCGGGGACGACGTCAGCGTTGCCGCTGAGACGGATGTTTCCCGTGTGATTCCCATCCTGACCGACCGGCGCTTCGCGCCCGGGGCGGCGTCACCGCACCCCTGACATTAGGTAGGGGTGCCTACGAGGTGACTAAATCGTTGTCAAACCCCGGTTGGCGCGCTTACCACGTCCTCTAGTACCTTCGAGGCAACTCGGCGCATACTTTCCTTGGTTTCGTCTTAACGAATTCAGGGAAACCCCCCAACATGACCACTACAGCTGGCCGGGCAAGGGAGAAACAATGAAGACAACGTTCGTGAAGTGGGGCGCCGTCACGGCTGCCGCCGCACTGGCGTTCCTGCCCACCGCAGCCAATGCGGCCGACAAGGTTGTCGCCCAAGCAGCTGCCAACGGAATCACCGTCGGTCTGTTCGGCAACGGTTTCGATTCCGGCGTCGTGCGGGTGACCAACGACGGCAAGTCCGAGACCAAGACGGGCGAGTCCAACCCGCCGATCGCCGTCCTCGGTAACCAGGACCTGATCAACGCCGGTGTGCTGGCCCAAGACGCCACCACCCAGATCGTCGACCGCAACGGCGAGTCCGCCGCGTGCGCCGGCACCGCCGGTAACGGCGCGAGCATCGCCGACGTGGGCGACTCCAACTGCATCACCCCGGGCGACCCGCTCGGCCTCTCGATCGCCAACCTCGACCTCACGGGCGCGATTCTGATCGACCCCGAGTCGGCGCTGGGTGCCTTCGCTCCGCTGAACGCCATCATCCCGCAGCTGGTCGGCCCGCTCACCGCTGCGATCAGTGACGGTCTCGAGCCGCTCGGTGCAACTGGTCTGGCCGGTTCGCTCGGCGCCGTCGAGGGCCGCTGCTCGGCTCGCCCCGGCTCGGCCGAAGGCTCGGCCAACATCGTCGACACCAAGCTCACCCTGAGCCTGGCCGGCACCGACATCGACCTCGTCGAGTTTCCCGCCAGCCCGCCCCCGAACACCCGGGTGCTCACCGGCCTCGACGTCGTGCTGAATGTTGTGCTCGACGCCCTGCGCGTCGACCTGAACAACACCTTCGACGGTGCCCTCGCCCCGTTCAGCGCGGTGATCGACCCGATCCAAGATCAGCTCGTCAACGGCCTGATCGCCCAGATCGCGCCGCAGCTCGCGCCGCTCGAAGACAACATCCTGCGGATCACGCTGAACGAGCAGCCGCTCCTCGGCAAGTCCAAGGACACCGTCGAGGTGACCGCGCTGCACCTCGAGCTGCTGCCGCCTGCCGCCGAGTTCACCGACGGCCCGCTGCTCGACATCATGATCGGCAACGTCAGCTGTGGCCCGAACGCACGAGTCGCCGACCCGGTTGACCCCGGCCCCGGCCCTGGCCCCGGTCCTGGCCCCGGTCCGGGTCCTGACCTGCCCGACGTGCCCACCATCGTCGACTCCGGCCTCGCCGGCGACGGCGGTCCGGGTAGCCCGCTCCTGTGGGGCCTCGTCGGCGCCACCGTGGTGGCGACTGCTGGTCTCGGTTCCGTGACCGGACGGCGTCTCGTTCGTCGATGACGTTTCTTCACCGGGTGGGCCGCCGTTTGCGGCCCACCCGCAGGTCCGCCCGGGGGATCGCTGCTGGCTTGCTGGCGGCGGTCCTTGGGGCGGTTCTTGCTTTTGTGTTCATCGGCGTGCCGGGCCAAGACTCCGAAGACGATCCTTCAGCGGAGTTCTCGCCTCCCGAGCGCACCACCACCAGTGCAGGGGAAGACGGCCCGGGACAATCCGACGACCTCCTGGTCGTGCCTGAGATTGGGCTGGCCGCCCCGATGATCGACATCGAGGTCGACCCCAGCGGAGTGCTCAGTCCACCGTCCGACACCACTGAGGTCGGCTTCTGGCAACGCAGCGCCGTTCCCGGCGCCGTGGAGGGCCAGACCGTCATCACCGGGCACACGGTGCACACCGGTGGCGGCGTGATGAATCGACTCGGCGAGATGGACGCGGGTGACGACGTCAGGGTGAGGTTCGACGGAGCCTTCACCAGCTATGAGGTGACCGAGGTCGAGACGCTGACCCGGGCCGAGGTGGCCGAACAGGCCTACGACCTCTTTGCCCAGGACCGTGAAGAGGGCCGGCTGGTGCTGGTGACCTGCACCGACTGGGACGGCGCGGTCTACCAGAGCAACATCATCGTCTACGCGGAGCCCGTCAGAGCGGCGTGAGCGGGTGGATCGCAAGATCCCCCGCAAGCAGCGGCCCGAGGGTCGCGAACGCCGTGGCCACGTGCGGCTGCGTCATGTGGGAGTCCATGTCGGCCTGCGAGCGCCACGACTCCACGGTCACGAAGGTGCCAGGGGTGGCCGCCGACTCGAAGACGTCGTAGGCCAGGCAGCCCTCCTCGGCCTGCGAGGCGGTGGCCAGGGCGGTCAGCGCGGGCGCCACCTCAGCGCTCGACGCGGGGTCGAAGGGCAGCGTGGCAACGACGCGCAGCGGTGCGGAGTCAGTCATGGGGGAAACCTACTACTGAGGCCTACTACGCTCGGGGTGTGAGCATCCTCGACGACGCCCGCGTGGGCATGGACCCCGCAACCCGCCCGCAGGACGACCTCTTCGGTCACGTCAACGGCCGCTGGCTCGCGGAGGAGGAGATCCCCTCCGATCGCTCGAGCTGGGGACCGTTCGTGCAGTTGGCCGACGTGGCCGAGGGCCACGTGCGCGACATCATCGAGTCGCTGGCGGCCGCCACGGCGAGCGGCAGCGGCCCGAGCGACGCCGCCGATGCGGAGGACGCCCGCAAGAT
>JBAUWM010000319.1:0-14667 GCA_049583775.1 Nocardioides sp. | reverse complement strand
CCGCTACTCGACGAACGGGTGCCGGTGGTCGAGCAGCGAGCGCCAGCGAGCGTCGTCGAGACCCAGTGAGCCAAACGACCTGATCGTGCGGGCCGCGGGGGTCTCGACGACGCCGTCGCTCGTACCTCGCAACGCCTGCTCGACCACCGACGCCGGAGGTTTCGAGGCTCGCTCCGCTCGCACCTCAACCACCGGGGATCCGGGGCCTATCTCCTAGGCTCACGACATGACTGATCAGACGATGGCGGGCCGCACGGTCCTGGTAACCGGTGCGAGCGACGGGATCGGTGCCGAGACCGCGAAGGTGCTGGCCAGCAAGGGCGCCACGGTGCACGTGACTGGACGGTCGGCCGACAAGCTTCGCCCGATCGCTGAGGCCGTTGGAACCGAGCCGCTGGTGGCTGACTTCTCTCGCCTCGACGACGTCCGGCGTCTCGCGGCGCAAGTGGCTGAGCGGGTGGACTCGCTCGACGTCCTGCTGAACAACGCCGGTGGCACCTTTGCCCCCTCGAAGAGGACGCACGACGGGCACGAGCCGAACTTCCAGATCAACCACCTGGCTCCGTTCCTGCTCACGAAGCTGCTGCGTCCGCAGCTCGCTGCCGCGGGTTCGTCACTGGTCGTCAACACCTCGAGCATCGGCAACCTCATGGGCAAGGTCGTGCTCGACGACCTCGACTACGAGAACCGTCGGGCCATCGAGTTTCCGGCCTACGGCACTGGCAAGCTGATGAACATCCTCTTCACGCGGGGCATCAGCCAACGCTGGTCGGGCGACGGCATCAGCTCGGTGGCCGTGCACCCGGGACCGGTTGGCAGCTCGTTCGGCCGCGACTCGTGGTTCATCGGTCTGCTGTACCGCACGCCGCTCAAGCGTCTAGGCACCATCAGCGTGCCTGCCGGAGCCGCCCCGCTCATTGCCCTAGCCGAGCGCGGCGCCGATCCGGAGATCGACGGGCGCTACTTCAGCCGGTTCAAGATCGACGGACGAGAGAACAAGCAGGCCAGCAACCAGGCGATCATCGACGGGCTGTGGGAGCGGTCGGAAGCGCTCGTCGGCTGAACTTCGCTCGAGGTCAGCGAATCGGGATCGATGGCCCGCAGTAGTAGTCGCCCGGCGAGATCTGCTTCCAGACGCCTCCCTCGAGCTTGATCACCTTGATGCACTCCCCCGTCTTCTTCGGGCCCACGTACTGCGGCGAGGTGAGTCCGTGGCCCGTCCACTCGTCGACCTGGCCGATGGCTCGCACCAGTGACTCCTGGGTGAGTTCTGACCCCAGCTTGATCACCAGATCGGCGAACAGGCGCGCGGCCGACCACGCATAGACGCCGTAAGGAGTTGGGTTCTCGCCGGGCTTCACCTGCTGGAGCCAGGCGAGGTAGGTCTGCATCTCCTCGTTGCGCGGGCTGGTGAACAGGTCGTGGCCGCCGTAGACGACGGTGCCCTCGGCGACGTCGCCCGCCTCATCCACGTACTTCTGGTCGTAGATCGTCTGGTCCTGGATGAAGGCGACCGGCTCGAACTTCTGCTGGGCCATCGCCTGCTGAAGCCGGATCGTGAACTGGTAGGGCCCGATGTAGTGCACCAGCTCGACGTCGAGTTCCTTCATGCGCTCGACGTAAGCGATGTAGTTGAACTCCGCGACGTCTATCGGCTGCATGTAGGTGATGTCGACCCCGGTCTTGCGCCACGCCTGCGCGAGGCCTTCGGCGGCAGCGGTGACGCCGTTGATGTTGACGTAGAGGAGCGCCACGTTCTCGGCGGCGTCGCCGTACTTCTCGAGCACGAACTTTGGCATCGCCCCGGCCTGGAGGCCTGGGTTGATCGCAGCCGCACCGAAGCACGTCGGGCAGTTGAAAGCCTCGGGCGAGACCGCGACGGCGTGCAGGTCGGGCAAGCCGCACTTGCCGGCCGTTGCCGCGCCCTGGTCGAACACCGACATCGAGCCAACCGCGGCGAAGGCCTGGTCGCAGGCCTGGGCGTAGGCGATCTGGTTGGCGCCGGCGTCAGCTCGGCTGTCGAGCGCGATCACCTTGAGCTGACGACCACAGAGACCGCCACCGGCGTTGATGCTCGCAGCGAACGCGGTGGTGGCGTCTTGAGCAGCCTGGAAGACGCCCGGCACTGGGCCAGAAATGTCGGAGACGTTCGCAATCGTGATGGTGTCGTCGGTGATTCCCTGCTGGTTGGGGATGTCCGTGCAATCGGCGGTTGAGTCCTCCGCGGACGCGTCGGTGGCCTCCGAATCGGCGCCCGCGGCCTGCTGATCTTCGGCGCCCTGGTCGGGCGTCACGGCCTGGGGGGCAGCGGCGCTGCTGTCGACCGGTGCCGTGCCCGCCACGACGTCTGGGCTCGTCGCCTCGTCGAGGGGTGCCGCGACCGGCGTGTCGAGCACTTGGCCGGCCGACACCGCCGCGGTCTGTTGCGGACCGCCGCGTGTCTCCATCACTGAGTCTGGGTCGAGCTGCGTGCCGCATGCCGTCAGCGCCGCCAACAGCAGCACCCCGACAGCACGGCCAGCCCCTCCGCGCATACGGCGGCGTGCTGCGAGCAGCGGATCAGTCATCAGTGACGTGGCCTTTCGGAGGGGAGAGCCCGATAGAGCGACGCTAACCCCGCCTGTGACAGATGTCACTACTTATCGGCAACTCTGCCGATGAATGTGCGCGTCTAGCCGGTAGGCGCGATCACCTCAGCGTTCATCTCGCGCACCCAGTCGCCCTTGACCTGACGCCACTGCTCGTCGTCGTGGCCACGACGCCAGTAAGGCGAGCAAGACAGATCGTCGAGCCCGACGATGCCGTCGGCGAGTAGCACTCGTCTCACCGCACGGGTCGCCTCAGCCTCGCCGTGCACGAAGGCACTGACCCGGCCGGTCGGGCGCGGCAGACCCGCCACGACATCGGCCAACTGGGTGTCGCCTAGCCCGAGCGAGCGGTGCACCCACTCCACCGACAGCGCGCCGGGCGATTCGAGCTCGATCTCGCCAGCCACATCCTCAACCTCCGCCACCACGACCACCGATCGCCCGGAGGGCACGGCCCCCGCGCACACGGCCATCGCCGGCAGCGCGCTCTCGTCACCGACGAAGAGATATGAGTCAGCGTCCGGGTCGGGCGTGTAGTCGCCGCCCGGGCCCTTGAACTGCAGGCGATCGCCGGGCTGGGCGTGCGTAGCCCACCGCCCTGCATGTCCCACGTCGCCATGCGCAGCGATGTCGAGCGAAAGCTCGCGACGCTCGTCATTCCACGCGCGGACTGTGAGCCGCCTCGGGAACGGCCGCTGGTCGCGGGGCAGCTCGCGCACCTCGCCCTCGTCAAAGGGTGCGGCGTACTCGGCCGCTGGCGGAAGGAACAGGCAGTTGACGTACGAGTCGGCGTGTTCCGACGCCACAAAGTCCGCCAGCCCTGGCCCGCCGAGCACCACCCGGATCAACTGAGGGGTGAGCTGTTCGGTCCTGATCACGTCGCCGTACATCGCTGGTCCTCACAAGAGATGGAGCAGGTCAGCCCTCAACGTATCGATCGACGATGAGCATCTCGATTGACATCTTCTTCCTAATGTCTCACTTTCATGACATATTGTCCGATATGTCTGTCTCCCTTCCGGTCTTCACGCCCCGCTCAGGAGCCGACTGGGCTGAGCCGTGGTCGATGTACGCGGCCCTACGCGATCACTCGCCGGTGCATCACGTGGAGCAGGGCGACTACTGGGTGCTGACTCGCCACGCACACGTGATGGATGCGGTTCGAGATCACGAGAGGTTCTCCTCAGCACAGGGCCTCACCACCGAGTACGGCGAGCTCGAGCGCATCGGACTCGCGCACAACCCGCCGATGGTCATGACTGACCCCCCGGTTCACACCGACTTCCGTCGGCTCGTCAGTCGAGGGTTCACGCCGCGCCAGGTCGAGACGGTCGAGCCGATGGTGCGGGCGTTCGTCACCGACCGGCTGGAGACACTGCGCGCAGCCGGCGGCGGCGACATCGTGCGCGACCTGTTCAAGCCACTTCCCAGCATGGTGGTCGCCCACTACTTGGGCGTTCCCGAAGCCGACCACGGACGCTTTGACGGCTGGACCGACGCCATCGTCACCGCCAACGCGAATGGCGATGCGGGTGCGAGCGCCGAGGCCGTCGTCGAGCTGATCGGCTACTTCTCCGACCTGATCGAACGCCGTCGCGGCGAACCCGCCGACGACGTCGTGTCGCACCTCGTCGCCGCCGGGGAGAGCGACAGCGACGACGGGGTGCTGCGCATCCTCGCTTTCACGTTCACCATGGTGGCCGGCGGAAACGACACCACCACGGGCTTGCTGGGAGCGGGCATCCCCCTCCTGGCCGAGCGCCCGGAGCAGCGAGCCAAGGTTCCCGCCGACGTGCCGGCAGCCGTTGAAGAGCTCCTGCGGCTCACCTCCCCGGTGCAGGGCCTCGCGCGCACGACCACCGAGGACGTGCCCATCGACGGCGTCACGATCCCTGCCGGGCGCAAGGTGTTGTTGTCCTACGCTGCGGCCAACCGCGACCCACGCTGGTTCGGAGACGACGCTGACGAGCTCGACGTCACCCGGGCGCCGCGGCAGATCCTGTCCTTTGCGCACGGCGCCCATCACTGCCTCGGAGCAGCTGCGGCTCGGATGGTGGGCAGAGTGGCCCTCGGGGAGACACTGCGTCTCCTGCCCGATTTCACCGTCGTGCCCGGGTCGGTGACGTGGGCCCCGGGCTCATACGTGCGACGACCCTTGAGCGTGGTCGTCGAGGTCGGGTCGTGAACTGGTTACAGGAAGCCCGCACTGGCCTCGCAGCCGAGCGGATCCTCGACGCCGCTGCCGACCTCTTCGTCGACCAGGGGGTCAATGGGCCCGGCATGGACGAGATCGCCCGAGCCGCGGGGTGCTCGCGCGCAACCCTGTACCGCTACTTCGATAGTCGCCGCGCACTTCAGCAGGCCTTCGCGCACCGCGAAGCGGTGCGGGTCATCGAGGAAGTCGCGCGAAAGACGAAGCACCTGACGAACCGCCAGGACCGCGTCACCGAGATCGTTCTGCTCGCCCTGCACGCTGTCCGAGCCCGCCCGCAGTTGCACGCCTGGTACGCCACCAGCGACGTCTCGGTCTTGCACGAGATCCTCAACGAGTCGACCGTGATCGAGACCTTCGCGCTCAGTGGGCTGCAGTTGACCGAGGGAACGGCCGATCGCGATCTCGCACGATGGGTCGTGCGGTCCATCGTGTCGATGTTGACCTTCCCAGGCGCCGACGCCGCCGAGGAACGGCGCCTCGTCGAACGCTTCGTCGCCCCTCACGTTCCCTCGGCCTAGTCGAGCGCCACTCAGCCTCGTGGGTCATACTGAACGGGGTCAGGCTCCTCCGAGGCTGGCTACGCGGACGTGGTGTAGTTGCAGCACGCTTCCCTTCCAGGGATGGGGTCGAGGTTCAAATCCTCGCGTCCGCTCCACGAAACATGAGCGGAACGACCCATCGGTGCGGGGCAATGACGTGAAGGCACGCTGCGTGACCGCGGCGTTTGTTGCATTGTTCCTCGCCTTCACCACCGCGTGCGGCGCTCGAGTGCCCGTCACTCCCCCACCCGCGGTTCCGGTGCAGATGCTGGTCCCTGCCGTCGCTCCGGTCACGACTCGTGCCGCACCCGTATCGCGGTCCGCGAGGCGGTCGGAGGCCACGCGCCCTGAGAGGTCGGCCATGCTGACCGGCGGTGCGGCCGCAAGTGCGATCGGCGGCTTCACCTTCCGCCCGAATCCAGACGGATCAGTGAGCGTCGACCCCGCTTGGGTCGCGGCGAACATCCGCACCGAGACCCTCCCCCTGGTGGGCGACGCGACGTGCCACCGCCTCGTGCTGCCTCAGCTGCGAGGCGCCCTGGAGGAGCTGGCGTCGCGCGGATTGGCCGAGCTCGTGCGCAGCAACGACTTCGGTGGTTGCTGGGTACCGCGCTACATCCGCAGCGACCCGACAGGCAGCCTGTCCCTGCACAGCTGGGGAATAGCCGTCGACTTCAACGTCAGCACGAACCAACGCGGCACAGCGGGCGACATGGATCCACGCGTGGTCGAGGTCATGGCACGCTGGGGTTTCGCATGGGGCGGGACGTGGATCGACCCTGATCCCATGCACTTCGAGCTGGCCGCTCTCCTCCAACCAGCGCCCCAGTAGGAATCTCTGTCCTCGCGACCTGGAACGTGCTCTCGTCCCCTAGTCCTCAACCGGAACATGCTCGCGGAGGAAGGCGAGCTGGTCGGTGACCACGGTGGTGAAGAGGGGTTCGACGTAGGGGTCGAAGTGGCCGCCGGAGTAGACGCGGACGGTGGGTGCAGCCATGCGGGCCGCGCTGGCTTCGGCGACGTGGCGAGGTGTGACCGCGTCTTCCGCGGCGATCTGGACGAGCGCTGGACAGGTAACCCCGCGGGCCCACCGCTTCGGGGAGTACAGACCGATTCTGAGGACGATCCTCGCGGCGACGGTCGCGGGGTAGTCACCCACATTGAGTCCGGACTCGGCGATGAGCTTCTCCATGCCGGGCACCGCATCGGGTGAGGTCATCACAGCGGTCCCGCCAGGCAGTCCTGCCGAGTCGACGCAGACCGGCTCCCCACCTGTCCACGCGCTGATCTGGTCGCGAATGCCGACGACGCCGACTCGCAGGCTGGGCAGGAGGCCCGTGGCGCGGACCGCTGCTGGGCCGCTGACGTGGGGCACCTGGACAATGATCGCCGCTAGCGGCTCTCCTTGTCCGGCGATGCTGATGACGTGACCGCCAGCGAAGGACGTGCCCCAGGCCACGACACGGTCGGGGTCGATCCCCGGCAGGGTACGAGCATGGGCCAGGGCGGCTCGCCAGTCTTGGTGCTGCATCGGCACGTCGAGTACCTGCCGGGGCGTCCCGGCGCTGTCGCCGAACCCCCGATAGTCGAAGACCGCGACCGCGTAACCCGCGGCGGCGAAATGCTCAGCGTAGGCGTACAGGCGCAGCGCACGCACGGCACCGAAGCCGTGGGCCATCACGATGACCGGTACCGGCTGGTGGCCACCTGTGGGTCGGTAGACGCGTACCGCGCATAGCGTGCCCTGGGACAGGAAGGTGTCCTCGGACCAGGTGTAGCTCTCGTCGGTGGGTCGGGTCACTGCGGCTCCTCGAGGTTTCTTGAACGACGTGCAAGAAGGATAGAAACTCTCTTGAACGTCAGTCAAGATAAGGTGACGCATGCCTCGAAACCGCAGACCCCAGGACCGCGAGGAGAAGCGCGCAGAAATCGTCGCCGCGGCGACCACCCTCTTTACCCAGAGCGGGTTCGACGAGACCTCCATGGCCAAGGTGGCCGCTGCCGCTGGCGTCACTACCAACACCATCTACTGGTACTTCAACGACAAGGACGCACTCCTTGTCGGCGTCCTTGACCACGTCCTCGACGCAGCTCTGGCTGAGGCTGCGCTTGAACCCGAACGACCGTGGGTCGACCAGGTTCTCTGGGCCGTAGATCGGCTCGAGCAGTACCGACGTCTCGTCACCGTGGTGCACGCGCGGACGGCGACCTCCGCGACGATCGACTCGTGGCACAACGAGTTCCACGCGCTCATGGACACCTTGCTGATCAACGGGTTCAGGCGTGCCGGCGTTCCCGATTCGAGCCTGGTTCCCACGGCGGCGATCGGAGTGTTCGTCGTCGAGGGACTGCTGATGCACCCCCACGTCGCGAAGGACCGCAGGGCGATAGTGGAGGCCCTGGTGGCTTCGCGAAGCTAGTTGCGAGGGCTGGCCCTCAGGCCAATGCCCACTCGTCCGACAACCACGCCGGTCGAGTTGTCATAGGTCGGTGACCCGTGGCGCGACCTCGGTGCCTAGCAGCTCGATGCCGCGCATCAGGTCGTCGTGGGCCAGGCGCGGGTTGGTCATCTGCAGCGCGACCCTGTCGATGCCGCCGAGCTGATCTGCGACGCGGCCGAGCTTGGTGACGATCTCGTCGGGGTCGCCTAGGAAGAATGCGCCGTCCGGTCCGCTCGTGGCGTCGAACTGCGCCCGGTTGGGGGGCGGGAAACCACGCTCGCGGGAGGCCGAGGTGAACATCTCGTGCCAGCCCGGGTAGATCGTGTCGGCGGCGTGGCCGCGGCTCTCGCCGACGTAGCCGAATACGTGGAGGCCGACCTGCAGTGTCTCGGGCGGGTGACCGGCTTGCGCACCCGCCCGGCGGTAGAGATCGATGAGCGGGGCGAAGCGACGCGGCTCGCCGCCGATGATCGCGACCATCAGCGGCAGGCCGAGCAAGCCGGCGCGCACGAACGACTCAGGCGTCCCTCCGACCCCGACCCAGATCGGCAACTGGTCCTGGACAGGTCGGGGGTAGACACCCTGGCCGGTGAGGGGCGCGCGATGCTGCCCCGACCAGGTCACCTGGGGTGACTCCCGGATCTGCAGGAGCAGGTCGAGCTTCTCCGCGAACAGCGAGTCGTAGTCGGCCAAGTCCAGGCCGAAGAGCGGGAACGATTCGGTGAACGAGCCTCGGCCGACCACCAGGTCGATTCGGCCACCGGAGATGAGGTCGAGTGTCGCGAACTGCTGGAAGACGCGCACCGGGTCGGCGGCGCTGAGCACCGCCACCGCGCTGCCGAGCCGGATCGACGTCGTCCTGGCTGCGGCAGCGGCGAGGATCACTGGCGGTGCGGAGTCGTAGTACTCCTCGCGGTGGTGCTCACCGATGCCGAAGGAGTAGAGCCCGGAGCGGTCGGCGAGCTCGATCTCCTCGAGCAGGTGGGCCATCCTCTCCGCGGGACCTACGACGTGACCGGTGGACGGGTCGGTGACCCGGGAGACGAAGCTGTCGACGCCGACATGCACGGGAACCTCCGAGGCTGGTTGGGGGGGTGCGGGCACAACGCACCCCGCCCCAAAGCCATTCCGTCCCTACCGGTCGGTTCAGATCCCGGCGCGCAGAGCTTGACTCGGCATGGCTTGGAGCGCTTCGAGCACTTCGCGATGTGCGTGTACTGAGCGGCTGAGTTGTTCGGGCGGGATCCGATCTGGCGTGTCCTCGACGGTGTGGTAGTGCGGGGTGGCCATGGTGAGGCTCGAGCTAGGGACTCCGAGACTGCCCATCAGACCTTCGAGGTCGGGGTTAGGAGCGACGGTGGGCACGGTGGGAGCCGGTACTACGGGCGCCAATCGATATTTGAGCAAGACCGGGGTCCAGATGTTGATGAGTTCTGGATGGGCTGTGGTGAAGAGGGCTCGCTCCTGGTCGAGTGGCGTGTCGATGAGCAGGCCCATCATGTCGATGATTCCGGAGGTCGAGACGTGCTCCTCGTGATGTGCGGCGAGGTGGTCCAGGTTGATGAAGGAGTCCAATCGGTCGACGACCCGCTTGTTGGCTTTGGCCCAGTGCTGCAGACCCCCGTAGGGAAATCCCGTGTCGTGCCCGGTGACTGACACGAAGTACATGTCGCGGGGGCGTTGTCGCTGAGGAACTTTGACGAAGTGTTCGGCAAGCCCGATGAGTCCGGCGGTGCCGGTGGCATTGTCGAGCGCGCCGGTGAACCAGGAGTCGACGTGGGCACACACCAGAAGAGCTCCGCGGGCGGCACCCGAGCCGGGAAGTCGGGCGGTGACGTCGTAGGTGCGGCCGTCGACGTGATGGGCAGCGAGTCGCCACCGAATCCGCTTTCCACCTCGGGCCGATTCTCGGAGGCGGGCTAGATCGAACGCCCCCAGGTTGAAGGCAGGTATCGGATTCTTGTCCAACATGTTCACGCTGCTGCTTGTCGGGCGGATCAGGTTGTCAGGCGCATCAGAACTGACGAACATCGCGACCGCGCCTGCTTGAGCCGCCTGGGCGTAGGCATCTCGATAGGTGCTGAACACGTTGAGCAGGGCTCGACCCGTGACGACCACTGCTTTGCCTCGAAGGTCGTGGGCTGCGAGCTCGACGGGTGAGCCGTAGCCGACGTCGACGAGTTGTGCTTCTCCACTGCCGCCGCGACTCGACCACAGTGGAAAGGTCTCGATCGGAAGGTATCCGCCGCCGTCGAGCAGCGTGACCCGCCAGCTATCGAGTTGCCACTTGCGGAATCCATAGTCGTCGACGCGAACATCAAGGCCGGCGGCCCGCATGCGGCGTGCCACCCATTTGCTCGCATCGTGCTCTGCTGCATAGCCCGTCCAACGCGGCCCCAGCGCGCAAACCTCGCGCACGTGACGGTGGAGCCTGGCGGGACTCAGAGGCCGAGTCGCCGACGAGTTCGACGCGGCGCGACTGACTTCTGGTTGGTTTGCGATGAACCCCCCTGCTGCCGCCGTGAGGCCGGTGAGAAACGCGGTCCTTGTCATCATCGTCATTGAGTGAGCCTTTCCAGGATCCATGTGACGGCCGGGCCGGCAGCGAAAGCGTCGTCGACAACTTCGGGGTGTCCGGCTGGCCATCGCGTGTAGGTGACGGGCACGCCCTTGCCGCGGTAGGTCTGCACCAACTGCTCAGTGAAGGGCAGCGGAGCGACGGCGTCGAAGATTCCAGCGTCGATACGTATCGGAAGCCCGTCACGCAGATTGAGGAATCGGACGTCGTTGGCTCGCATGACCCGCTTGAGACGTGTCACTGCTTCCTCGCCTCGTGGGCCTGTTACCTCCGAGGGGGCCAGGCCTCCCCACGAGTCTGACTTGCTGAGATCGACGAGACAGCGCGATTCGAGGTGGGGCAAGAGCGCGACTGCTTCAGCGCTCAATCCGCCTCTGGTGAGCAATCTGCGTAAAGGTGGATCGACCGTGGCCGCGCCCCCGATGATCATCGCTGCCAAGGCAACAAGACCTCCGATGCCGGGGCCTGCCACGGGCGTCCGGCGCAGTGTCTCGAGGGTGGTGTCCAGTCGAGTCACGGGTGTGAACGCGACCGCGCCGTGCAAGCGCGTTCCTTGCGGAAGTCGTTGGTCAGCTGCTGCGGTGAACAGACTCGCGACAGATCCTTCGGAGTGACCCGTGACGACCCAGTCTCGACCCAGGCGCGGCTCGAAGACGCGCGCGGCACGAACCATGCCCACAACAGAGGAGGCGAGTGAACGCCCGATCAGGTAGGGGTGGGGTCCGGGAACGCCGATGCCCTCAAAGTCGGGACGCAACACCGCAACCCCGGCCCGGAGTAGTCGGCGCGCGATATCGTCGCCGCGCGTCATGCGTTCGCTCTCGGAGTTCTTGGCTGTGACTTGGCTGGGGTCGCAGGTGTCAGCAGACCCTGTGGTGACGTGGTTGTAGACCACGAAGGGCCACCCATCGGACGGCGCCTCGCCTCGAGGGAGCAGGACGAGTCCCGTCATCGCACCGAGTGAACCGGTCACGGTCCGAGCTCGGTAGCGCAGCACCACCGAACGCGACGACGGCTCAACCACCGCCAGCGCCCGCGCCTCTCGCGCAGAGATCACCGGGGGCCGCGACGACGAATGATCATCCGACGCTCGGGTTGCGTGCGACGGACCGGTCCCCGCCACGAGGGTCATCGCCAGGCTCATGGCCACAGTGCGCGCGGGCCTCATCCGAGCAGCGGGAGGGGCAGAGCGTCGAGAACCGGCGCCGGGGCGAGACCGATCAGATCACTTGGCGTGGCATCCATTAGGTCGATGAGCTGCTGGAAGGCGCGGGCGACCGGCCTCAGCTGGCCGACATCGACCTTGTCCATCGTGTCTGCCTCGTCATACATGTACAGCGGACCTGCGATGAGACTCGCGACCGGAATCCCGGCGAGGACCGCGAATGATGCGTCGGTCGGGATGCCGACGGGGAGGAAAGGTGATGCGTTCAACAGGGCCGACGCGCGCAGGTCGTTCGCGACCAGAATCTCGGCCAAGGACGCCTTCAGCGCCGGGTTGAGGCTCTCGAAGATGCCGCGGGGTTCTGATTGGTCCAGGGTTCTCAGTTGGCCTCGGCCCCCGATCACGGCCTTCTTCCCGACATGCTCAATAGTCGCGTTCGCAACAATTCGATAGGGCGTGCGCCGCTGAATCAGATACTTCTGCGCAAACGCGATGTGGCTCTGGTAGCCCGTGAAATGCGTGTCGAAGGTGATGAACATCAGCGTCTTGTCGCGGCGCACGTATCCAGGGCGCCGCGCGAGTGTCCCGTAGTAATCGGCCAAGGCGATCACTTCCGCAGTGCCAGTCCCGTCCTCGACGGCGCCAGGACCTTGCGAGTCATGATGGGACTGAACCATCAGCGTGTCCTTCGTCCGACCGGGTAAGAATCCGACGACAGTGCGGGCAACGACCTCCTTCCGCACCACGGTGAGCTTCATCGTCGCCTGCGAATCGGCGCGCAGTGAGGCGCGAATGCTGGCGCCTGTCTTCCGTGTCACGAACATCCCTGGGATCTTGAACGCCGTGCCGCGGTAGAACTCGTTGTGGTACCGGTTGGACTCGAAGTAGTCAGCGAGCACGACGATCACGCCTGCAGCCCCGGCTGACATGGCGTCTGCGTATGTCGACTCCAGCGAAGTGAGGTACGGGTTGGCTGTGAGCAGCGTCGTTGCATTCACCAGCTCCAGGGCTGGATCCCAGAAGAACTCCATCACAGCTGCCAAGGCTGCCAACGGCAACTGGAACTTGAGGTCGAACATCACAAAGCGATCGCGAACGTCGATCCCGCCCAATGGCAGTGGGCCGATGTCAACGATGGGGGCCGTTCGCCCCAAGGCCCCCAACGTGGTGCGACCTGGCGTTGACTCACCCTTGATCAAGGAGTGCGAGACAGGAAACGCATCAATCTGCTGCCCGTCGACAGACAAGCCGAATTTGCTTGGCATCCAGTTGTAAGACGTCGCTCTCTCGAAATGCACGTCGCGTAGGCCGGCCCGACGGAAGCGGTCTGCCACATACGAGGATGCCTTCCGACCGCCGCGCGTCCCAGTCACACGTGGCGCGATGTCGACCAGGTCCTGGACCGTGCTGAGCATGTCGCGGGTTGATGGCATCGGATCCGAGACCGATCCGCGCTGAGATTGCTGATCAGCGCTAGTCGGCGCAACCCCCGTCGACATCACGACGGCGACTACCGACACCAGCAGGCCAGTTCTCGCCCGTCCCCATTGCATTCTTCCCAGTGGTCGCGTCACAGCTCAGCTCTCGTCCATCAAAGTACGGATCCGTACTTCGATCACTGTAGGCGACGCCGACCGCGATGACTAGAGACGGTTCAGGTCTTGTCGCCCGGGAGCGCGAACATGACTGAAACCCACACGATCACGTCGTCCTTCAGCTGCGCGAAGTCCGAGCCGGGTCCGTCGAGGGCATCAGATGCGAGCTGTCGGACCCCATACACGGCGGCGACATAGGCGGCCTCCGGAAGCCGTGCTTCGGCCCGCGGGTCCCACTCGGCGTGCTTGGCCCGCAGAAAGCGACCTAACGCCGTGAGGGCTTCGCGTCGACGCTGGCGAGCCATCGGGCCTAACGAGTCCATCTCGACCTGGAATGCGCGAGCCACCACCACGTCATCTGCCAAGGTGTCGATGTAGGCGCCCACCACCTGGCCGACATAGTCGTCCCACTCCACCCCGTCCCCGCCAGTGGACTCCAGGTGAGCCACCAGCACCGCAATGAAACGGTCGTAGGCGGCGAAGATGCAGGCCTCCTTACTGCTGAAGCACTCATAGAAAGCAGTGAGCGAGACACCCGCCCGCCCACAGATCTCCTTAGCGGACGTCGCGCCCGTGCCGCCGTGGGCCAACAACTCGGTCGCCGCGATCATGAGTCGTTGTCTCTGACTTTCCAGCACTTGGGCGCGGTCAAGCTTGTGACGCCCCCTGGGGAGGGCTGATGGCGGATCAAAGAAAACGCCCGATCGCACGGAAGCAATCGCCTCGGCGTCATCGGAAGCCACGCAAGTCAGACTCTCAGGTCAACGACAGTTTCCCCAGCACGGCCCCACTTCGAGCTCATCGGAACGCGGCAGTCTCCTTGGTTCTGCCGTCAGCCGACGTGCCAGTAACGCCTGATGAGTTCCTCGCGCGCATCATCGTTCTTCACTACTTTTTTCATGTTCGCGGCGGCGTCGGCCTCACGAAGCCGGTCGAGCACTCCATCGATGAGCTCGCTGGGGAAGACGCCGTCGGCCTCGAACAACGCCCGTTCGTTGGCGAGCGCATCGGCTGACTCCGCGCACGAGGCCGGCAGTTGCTCGAAGTCGTCGTGGTCGTCGGCGTTGAGCCGCGCGGCCTGCTCCAGACTGTCGGAGTCGCCCAGGCCTCGCCTTGCCGCGACGGCCATTCCGGCCAGCAGCAGGTGGACGTCGGCCGAGCCGTCGCCGAGCCGGAGCTCGACCGTCTGGGGGTGAATGTCCGGCTCGGGGATCGACTCGGAGCTGCTGGGGTTGGCGTGGGCCACCATGGTGGGCAGCACGTGACCAACCCAGGCCAGGGGCACTCTCACCAGCCCGGTGCGGTCGGTCTCGCCCCAACAGATGCCTTCCGGCGACTCGCCACCGTCGGCGAAGCGGAGGTATGACGTCGGCACGGTGTTGCCGAAGGCCGTCAGCGCTTTGGCCGCCGATAGATAACCAGCGATCAGCCGCCGTGCGGTGTCGTTGATTCCGTCCTCGTCCACGATCGCGCTGGCGCCGTCGCGCACGAGCCTGGTGTGCACGTGTAACCCGCTGCCCGCACCGTCGCTGCTGACCGAAGGGGC
>JBAUWM010000318.1:0-1845 GCA_049583775.1 Nocardioides sp. | reverse complement strand
GTGCGCACGCCCGCGCTGGTCGGACCCGCCGACGGACGGTTCAAGGTCTCGGTCACGAGCTCACCTCAGTTGAGTCAGCAGGCGTCGATGCGGGCTCGGGTTCGGCGGTGTCGAGGTCGCCGCCCAGGTAGGCGCGAATCACCTGCTCGTTGCGTTGCACCTCGGCCGGGGTGCCGACGGTGATCGGGGTGCCGAAGTCGACCACCAAGATGCGGTCGGCCAGATCCATGACCAGCCCCATGTCGTGCTCGACCATGATCATCGGCACGTGCAACTCGCTGCGAATGTCGAGGATGTAGCGGGCCATGTCCTCGGTCTCCTCGAGGTTCATGCCGGCCACGGGCTCATCGAGCAACAGCAGCTTGGGTTCCATCGCCAGCGCGCGGCCCAGCTCGACACGCTTCTGCACGCCGTACGGCAACAAGCCGACCGGCAGACCGCGCCACTGAGCCAGGTCGAGGAAGTCAACGATCTCCTCGACCGCGCGGCGGTTCTCCAGCTCTTGCTTGCGCGCCCGGCCTACCCACGCCATGGCCGCGAGCGGGCCGTAGGAGATGTGCTGGTGCCGACCGAGCATCAGGTTGTCGATCACCGTGAGGTTCGAGAACAACTCGATGTTCTGGAACGTGCGCGAGACGCCCAGCTTGGCGATCTGTGGCGGCCGCTTGCCCAGGAGCGACTCCCCGTGGAGCTTCACTGCACCTGTCTGCGGCTTGTAGACCCCCGAGATGACGTTGAAGATGCTCGTCTTGCCGGCCCCGTTCGGACCGATGATCGCGAACAGCTCGTCGGGCTCGACCGTGAAGCTCACGCCGTTGACGGCGTTCACCTTGCCGAACGAGAGCGCGACCTTGTCAAAGGTGAGCACGCTGGCGCCACTCATGAGGCCCACCTCTTCCGGCGTCGGTAGTGCTTGACGTCGCGGAACGACTGCGTCGTCTCGCCCTCGGCGCCGAGCCCGAGATAGAACTCGCGCACGTCGTCGTCGGCCAGCAGCTCCTTGGCCGGACGATCCATCACGATCCGGCCGGTTTCCATCACGTAGCCGTGATCGGCGATCTGCAGCGCCATCGTGGCGTTCTGCTCCACCAGCAGCACCCCGGTGCCTTGGCTGTTGATCTCCACGATGATGTCGCGGATCTGCGCCACCACCAGCGGCGCCAAGCCGAGGCTCGGCTCATCCAGCAACAAGTAGCGCGGCCCCGACATCAACGCCCGACCGATCGCCAGCATCTGCTGCTCGCCACCGGAGAGATAGCCAGCGGTACCGGTTCGCCGCTCCACCAGTCGCGGGAACAGGTCGTAGACCCGCTCCAGGTTCGGCTTCAGGTCGCGACGTGCCGCGTGCGCACCCACACGAAGGTTCTCCTCGACCGTCAGCTCCTTGAAGACCCGACGGCCCTCCAGCACGTGCTTGATGCCGCGCTTGGCCAACGCGGTCGGCTTCAATTGGCCCACCGATTCGCCATCGAGGGTCACCGACCCTTTGCGAATGTCGCCATCGTGGATATCGAGCAGCCCCGACAGCGCGCGCAACAGGGACGACTTGCCGGCACCGTTCGCACCCAGCAGGGCCACGATCTTGCCGTCAGGAATCTCCATCGACACGCCACGCAAAGCCAGCACTACGTCGCCGTAAACGACTTCAAGATTCTGGACGCCTAGCACCAGCTACACCCGTGTTCACACACGTCGGTGGACTCCGCTCATCCGGGGGGTGATGGATGCCACAGTGTGTCGGGGGTCATAGGTGCCGTCAACGTGCGCACCACGGGCTGGTCCTCTTGACGGGTTTCTGGCTGGCCAAATCGGACGAGTTTCGCCTGCCGGCAGGCGAAACTCGCA
>JBAUWM010000317.1:0-5820 GCA_049583775.1 Nocardioides sp. | reverse complement strand
CGCCAGCGCCTACCTCGCGCTCGGCATTCCGGTCACGCTGGTGTCCTCGCGCGATCGGGTGCTTCCCGGCGAGGATGCCGATGCATCGCTCGTGCTCGAGGAGGTCTCGAAGCGCCGTGGCATGACCGTGCTGGCCACGTCGCGCATGGAGTCGGTGACCCGCGACGGCGACGTCGTCACGGTGGCCCTCACTGATGGCCGCACCGTGCAGGGTTCGCACTGCATCCTGGCGCTGGGTTCGGTGCCCAACACCGGCGACCTCGGCCTGGAGGAGGCCGGTGTCGTGCTCACCGACCAGGGCTTCGTCTACGTCGACCGGGTCTCCCGGACCGCCGCCCGCGGCGTCTACGCGGCCGGTGACTGCACCGGTGTCTTGATGCTGGCCAGCGTCGCGGCAATGCAGGGCCGGATCGCCATGTGGCACTTCCTCGGCGACACCGTGCACCCGCTCGACCTCAAGAAGGTCTCCTCGAACGTGTTCACGGCCCCCGAGATCGCCACGGTCGGCTGGTCGCAGCAGGCAGTCGACGCCGGCGAGATCGATGCGGTGTCGGTGATGCTGCCGCTGGCCGGCAACGCGCGCGCCAAGATGCAGGGCATCCGCGACGGCTTCGTGAAGCTCTTCTGTCGCCCCGGCACCGGCATCGTGGTCGGGGGAGTCGTGGTCGGGCCTCGAGCCAGCGAGCTGATCCATGCGATCTCGATCGCCGTGGCCGAGTCGCTGACCGCCGACCAGCTGGCCCAGGCATTCACCGTCTACCCGTCGAACAGCGGATCGATCGCCGAGGCGGCACGCAGGATGCACCGGGTCTGAGCCCCAGTCACGAGCCGGAGCCGATCAGGCGAGGTCGTCCAGCAGGGCGCGCATGCGCCTGATCTCGCTGTTCTGTGTGGCAATGACCTCGGTGGCCATGTCGTTGACCCTCACGTCTTCACCGACACCCACCAGGGCCTCGGCCATGCCGACCGCCCCTTGGTGATGCTGGACCATCCCGGTCAGATAGAGCCGGTCGAAGGCCGCGCCCGAGGCGGCAGCCAGCGCCGCCATCTGGTCGGCGTTCAACATCCCGGCCATACCACCCGTCGCGCTCATGTGCTCAGCCTCGGCCAGGGTCGGCTCGGGGAAATCGTGGTCGACCAACCAGGTGGCCATCACGATGATCTCGCGCGCCTGACCGGCATCGATCGAGCGAGCGAGGGTGCGCACCCGCGGGTCGAGGGCTCGGTCACGGGCGAGCTCGGACATGTCGAGGGCCTGCTTGTGGTGACCGATCATCAGCGAGAGGTAGGAGGCGTCGGCGGCGTTGTAGTCGGCTTCCGCAGGCGGCTCGGAGAAGTCGGTGTGGCCGCCATGACCGCTGTGCTCTGCTGGGTCGGCCCCGCTGCTCGATTCGGCGTCGCCATGGGGAGTCGAGCCCGTAGGCTGCTCACCAGCGCACCCCACCAGCAGCATCAAGCCGCTCAGCAACGTCGCGACGACGGCCAGACGACGGGGTGCGGTCATACGTTCAAACGTAGGCGATCCACCCGAACCTGCAGGAGTTTCCGTGAAGCGACGTCCCGTGGCCTCCTTGGTCGGGCTCGGTCTGGTGGCGGCGCTGATCGCGGTCGCGCCGGCCACGGCCGAGCCGAGCGACCCCAGCGACCCCGGTGCGCTTCGAGTCACGCTGCCGGGTGAGGCGATCGCCGGCATTGAGCCAGCCCGTCCGCGGATCCGCAGCGGAGAGGTCGAGCGCAGTCAGATGACGCAGATCGCTCGCGTGGCGCTCGCCGGCGCCTTCGCCGAGGACGGCGCCTTCGGCACCGATCTAGCGTTCACTGGTCACTACGCGATCGCCGGCAACTACGAGGGCTTCGCTGTCTACGACATCCGACGACCACGCAACCCCCGACGTGTGGCCCAGGTCGTGTGCCCCGGGTCGCAGAACGACGTGTCGGTCTACAAGCACCTCCTGATCCTCTCGGTCGATTCCTTGCGCACGAACGACACGTGTCGCAACGAGTCCGCCTCGGGCGGCTTACCGTTGCCCATCCCGCTGCCGATCCCGCTCCCCGGGTCGTGGGAGGGCATTCGGGTCTTCGACATCAAGGACCCGACCAAGCCGAAGTTCCTCACCTCGGTGCTCACCGAGTGCGGGTCGCACACGCACACGCTGGCGCCATCACGCAGCGGTCAAGACCTCTTCGTCTACGTGTCGTCCTACGGTCCGAGCCCGGTGCTCCCGAACTGCCAACCGCCCCACGACACGATCAGTGTCGTGAAGGTGCCGGTGAACAACGGAGCCGGTGCTCGCGTGATCGGGCAGCCGGTGCTCTTCCCTGACGGGGGTACCACCAACAGCTCCTATTCCAGCGACACCAGCGGCTGCCACGACATCACCGCCTACCCGAAGCTCGACCTCGCCGCCGGTGCCTGCATGGGCGACGGCATCCTGATGGACATCCGTGACCGGGCCAACCCACGGGTGATCTCGCGGGTGCGCGACACCCGCAACTTCGCGTTCTGGCATTCCGCCACGTTCAACAACGCCGGCACCAAGGTCGTCTTCACCGACGAGCTCGGGGGTGGCGGCGCCGCCGAGTGCAACAAGAGCGTCGGCCGCAAGCGCGGAGCTGACGGCATCTACGACATCGTGAAGCGCGAGCTGGTCTTCCGCAGCTACTACAAGATGCCGCGCGTTCAGTCCGACACCGAGAACTGCGTGGCTCACAACGGGTCACTGATCCCGGTCAAGGGCCGCGACATCATGGTGCAGGCCTGGTACCAGGGCGGCACGTCGGTCTGGGACTTCACCAACTCACGTAAGCCGCGCGAGCTCGCCTACTTCGACCGGGGCGCCATCTCGAACTCGCAACTCGTGCTGGGTGGGTCGTGGTCGTCGTACTGGTACAACGGCCACATCTACTCCAGCGACATCACTCGCGGGCTCGAAGTCTTCCGGCTCGACACGCCCTGGGCGAAGCAGGCCGCAAAGGTCCGCCAAGACGTCTTCAACGCGCAGTCGCAGCCGTCTTACAACGGCTGAGCTACCGTCGCCCAACGTGCGTACTTCTCGGGTGATCCCAGTTCTTGCCGCCGTCGGTCTGATGGCCGCGCTCGGTGCCGTGGTCGGCTCGACCGGTCCTGCGGCGGCGGCGCGTCCGGCCGCCGAACGACGCGCTGATGTCGTCCAGGTCGTCGGCAACGGCTTCGGCCACGGCCACGGGCTGTCGCAGTGGGGCGCCGAGCTCGCCGCCCGGCAGGGGGCGACCTACTCGCAGATCCTGCGCTTCTACTACCCGGGTCTGAAGTTCGGATCGATCGGCGGCAATGTCAGCGTGCTGATCTCAGCCGACACCAGCGCCGACGTCATCGTCTCTGACCGATCAGGGCTGGAGGTGCGCAGCCTCGGCAACGGCAAGGCCTACCCGCTGAGCAAGCCGGCGCGACTGTGGCGGCTGATGCCGGTCCAGGGCGGCAAGCGCACGAAGATCTCGTGGCGCGGCTCGTCCGGTGGCGGCTGGCAGACGTTGCGCACGGTTGCAGGTGACGCCGAGTTCCGCGCTGGAAGCCGGCCCATTGCTCTGCACACGCCCGAGGGCATTCGCTCCTACCGCGGCAGCCTGCGCTCGGCTCGGCCCAGCGCCGACTCCGGCCAACGCGACACGGTCAACGTGCTCCCGTTGGAGAGCTACCTCAAGGGCGTGGTGCCGCGTGAGGTGCCCGCGCTCTGGAAGCCGCACGCCGTACGCGCGCAGGCGGTGGCTGCTCGCACCTACGCTGCCTTCGAGCGGGCGCAGCCCTTGGCCGAGCACTACCAGATCTGCGACACCACCCAATGTCAGGTGTACGGCGGCTATACCGACGAGCACCCCAAGTCGAACCAGGCCATCGCGGCTACCAAGAAGCGGGTGCTGCTCGCGGGCGGGCAGCCTGCCTTTGCCCAGTTCTCGGCCAGCAACGGCGGATTCACGTCGGCTGGCGCGTTCGACTACCTACCCGCGCAGGAGGATCCCTTCGACACTGCCTACCAGGGCTGGACCGACACCGTGACGCCGCGCGAGGTCGAGGAAGCGCTGCCGGCCATCGGCACCTTTGAGTCGGCCGAGGTGGTCGCGCGTGACGGCAACGGCGCCTTCGGAGGTCGCGCCACCCGCGTGCGCATCACCGGCTCCCGCACCGCCACGACTATCAGCGGCGACGACTTCCGGTCGTTCTTCGGACTCCGCTCGACGCTCTTCAAACTTGGCTGACGGTCAAGCTCAGCTGACGCTGACCCGTCGCCTGTAGGGGACGGGTCAGCGACTACGTCAGCTCGAGGACGAGGTCGCCGCCCTCGAGCGGGGCGGTTCCGGAGAACGACACCCGCTTGACGGTGCCCGCGACAGGGGCGGTGATCGAGGCTTCCATCTTCATCGCCTCGATGGTGGCGAGCGTCTGGCCGATCTCCACGGTGTCTCCCTCGGCGACCACGATGGTGACCGCGCCTTGGTAGGGCGCAGCCACGTGTCCGGGCTTGGAGGTGTCGGCCTTCTCCGAGCTGACGATGTCGGAGGCGACCGAGCGGTCGCGCACGCTGATCGGGCGCATCTGCCCGTTGATGGTGGTCATCACCGTGCGGTAGCCGCGCTCGTCGGGGTCACCGATGGCCTGGACGCCCAGCAGCAGCGTCTTTCCGGGCTCGATCTCGACCTCGTGCTCCTCGCCTTGCCGCAGGCCGTAGAGATAGTCGATGGTGGAGAGCACGGACACGTCGCCGTAGGTGCCGCGAGCCTCGTCGAAGTCCTTGGTCGGCCCAGGAAACAGCAGCATGTTGAGGGTGCGGCGGCGGGTGGGTGAGCCCCCCTGCAGCCCGGCCGACTGGTCGGCGGTGAGCTCTCCCACCGGTGGCTTCCAGGTGCGACCCTCCAGCGCCTTGGTGCGGAACGGCTCCGGCCAGCCGCCGGGCGGGTCGCCGAGCTCGCCGTTCAGGAAGCCGATGACCGAGTCGGGGATGTCGAACTTGGCCGGGTCTTCGGCGAACTCCACCGGGTCGGCACCGACACCCACGAGCGAGAGCGCGAGGTCGCCCACGACCTTGGACGACGGCGTCACCTTCACGATGTTGCCGAGGATGTCGTTGGCGGCGGCGTACATGTCCTCGACCTGCTCGAACTTCTCGCCGAGACCGAGCGCAATGGCCTGCTGGCGCAGGTTGGAGAGCTGGCCGCCCGGGATCTCGTGCCGGTAGACCCGACCGGTGGGCGACGGCAGGCCCGACTCGAACGGCGCGTAGACCCGCCGCGTCGACTCCCAGTAGGGCTCGAGCGCGTTGACCGCGGCGAGCGAGAGACCGGTCTCGCGCTCGGAGTGGTCGGTGGCCGAGACGAGTGCCGACAGCGCCGGCTGCGACGTCGTGCCCGCCATCGAGGCACACGCCGCGTCGACGGCATCGACCCCGGCGTCGATTGCCGCGACCAACGTAGCCAGCTGGCCACCGGCGGTGTCGTGGGTGTGCAGGTGCACCGGGAGGTCGAAACGTTCGCGGAGCGCAGTCACCAGGGTGCGGGCGGCGGGCGCACGCAACAGTCCGGCCATGTCCTTGATCGCGAGCACATGGGCGCCGGCGTCCACGATCTTCTCGGCCAGGCGCAGGTAGTAGTCGAGCGTGTAGAGCTTCTCGTCGGGTGAGGAGAGGTCGCCGGTGTAACAGAGGCAGACCTCGGCGACGGTAGTGCCGGTGGCTCGCACCGCCTCGATCGCGGGCCGCATCTGCTCGACGTCGTTCAAGGCGTCAAAGATCCGGAAGATGTCGAGGCCGGTGTCTGCCGCCTCCTGCACGAACGCCTCGGTCACCTCGG
>JBAUWM010000316.1:0-3251 GCA_049583775.1 Nocardioides sp. | reverse complement strand
GAGGAGGGGCTCAAATCCCTCGCGGGCACTCAGTGCCAAAAACCCGAGGTCGGCGCCGACCGGGCCGATGCCGAGCGTGGCCCAGTCGATGGCCAGGGCGTCGTCGCCGCGCCGTCCGGGCACGTTGGCCAGAGTCGGGTCGCCGTGCTGCGGCACCTGCGGCAAGGCGTCGAGGGCGTCGAGGTAGGTGGTGCGACGCGACCAGAAGTGCTCGGCGATGTCGGCCACCGTCGTGCGCGCCAAGGTGGGCCAACCGCTGGCCCGTTGCTCGGTGCGAGCCAGACGATCGCGCAGCACGTCCTGCGCCAAGAACCGCGGACGCGGCAGACTAGAGCCAGCGAAACGGCCCAGCGCAACCGCCACGAAGAGTCCCGTGACCGCGGCGTCCTCGACCCACTCCCGCGTGATCGTGATGCCCGCCGGGTCTTCCTCTACCGCGGCGGGTGCTGCACAGAGGCCGACCGTGCCCGACAGGACGCCGGTCGACAGCACGTCGGCCTCGCGACGCCAATAGGCGAAGTGCCGCGGATCGGAGAACTGCACCGGATCGTCGAGGCCGGGGGCGGCCAGCCGCTTGATGACCACCGGCTGGTCCCCGAGGGCAGCACGCCACACGCCCAGCGTCGACGGACCCGCGCCACCGGGCAGGGCGAGCCACTCCGGCTCGGGCTCCCACATGCAGCGCAGGCTACCTCCCAAACTCCGCGAAGCGTGGGACCTCAGGCGTTGACGACCTCCACTTGAATGGCCTGAGCATCAGTGATCGCCTGCTCCAGCACGCCCCGACGGGGGTCGGGCACGCTGAGCCACGGGGCCACCACGACGGCACCACTCAAGCGTGAGTCGGCGAGGACCTCGTCGACGGCACCGCGGTCGCCGCCGGTGATCACCGGTCCGCTGAGGCCATCGAGGATGCGAGCCGCGTGGTCGGCCGCGGCTTCATAGGCCTGTCGCGCCTGGTTGTCGCGACGCCGGGCGAAGCGCTGCTGCGACTGGCCGCCCGCCTTGGTGCGCCCTTGCACATGCCGCTGGCCAACCTTTGAGTCGCGCAGCTCTGGGCCTGCCAGCCGGGCGATCGCAAACCCGCCCTTGCGGACCAGCAGCACCCCCCAGTCGTCGGGGACGGCGAGGTCGTCGAGCAAGGCCGCCGCGTCAGCCGGGCCGGCGTACGACAAGCCGAACCCTGGCCTGGCCCTGAATGTCGAGCCGTCGTCGGCGAGACCCGTAAGTGAACCGCTGTCGACGTCGTAGGAGGTCGCCCCGTGGCCACGCTCGAAGTTGGCGCACCAGCGCAGCCACCTGGCCGGTGGCACCAGGACCTCAGCCACCCCGCCGTGCTCCATCAAGAGTGAGTGTCCAGTAGCCGCACGCGTCCTGCTCGGCGTGTTCGATGCCCGTCGCGTCGACCCACGTCCACTCGTCGACCGGGTCGAGGCCGGGACGCCGCAGCCATCCGAGCCGTCGACAGAGGGTGACGGCCGCGTCGTTGTCGGGCTCGAGAGCCAGTCCGATCAGCCGCTCACCCTGCTCTTGCGCGACCCCCGCCACGGCTCCCATCAGCGCGGTGCCCACTCCATGTCGTCGCGCATGATCGGCCACCCTGAGCGACCGCACCTCGGGATGCTTGCCCAGCGACGCGCTCACCTCGGGGTACTTCGACGTCGCCTGCAGCAGGACATGCCCGACCACGTCGGGGCCCTCCCAGGCGAGCAGGTAGGTGGCCGAGCCGCTGCGCTGCTTCTCGTAGCGCCGGTGATGCACGTTCTTGCCTCGGGTCGGAAGCCCACGCTCGGCGGCATCGGCGTCGGCGACATCAGCGCACGGTCTGACCTCGACAGTGAGGTGACTGCGCTCGAGTGACCGGTGGAACCAGACGGTCTGCCACTGCCATTCGGGACCGGCTTCGCGCCACGTCTCCGACCAGCCGAGGGAGCGATAGAACGCCAACGCCTCCGACTGATGGTCGCCCACGTCGAGCAACAGGTCGGTCAGGCCCAGGCGTCGAGCCGAGGCTTCGAGCGACTCCATCAGCTGGCGGCCGAGTCCTAGTCGACGTCGCGCCGGGTGTACGCGAATCCGGATCAGGCGCCCCAGGTGTGGCCGCTCGCGCACCGGACGCAGCCCACCCACGCCCACGACGTGATCATCCTCGATCGCGACCAACAACACTCCGCCCACCGACAGCACGGTCCCGGCTGGGTCGACGAGGTCGGCCGGGCCCGAGGGAGGCACGCGGCGAACCGGCAGTGGCAAGGGTGCCGACGGGTCAGCGGTGATTCCGGAGTCCGGGAGACGTGCCAACGACCACAGCTGCGGCAGGTCGTCCGGCTCGAACGGGCGGATCGAGATCATCGGTCCACTGTGGCAGATCGCTAGGTCTCGAGCCGCCGGTCGTACCTCCGGACTTCGTCCGCAGGTCAGCTCACTAGGTCTCGAGCCGCCCGTCGCGGGTTCGCAAGCTCACCCGCGGGGCTTCCTCGACCTCTTCGCGTCGTTACCTTCGGACTCCGTCCGCAGGTAACGGCTCAGACGTTGAACCCGAGGGCGCGGAGCTGTTCGCGGCCGTCGGGGGTGATCTTGTCGGGGCCCCACGGCGGCATCCAGACCCAGTTGATGGCGACGTCGTTGACCAAGCCCTCGAGTGCGGCGTTGGTCTGGTCCTGGATGACGTCGGTGAGGGGGCAGGCCGCCGAGGTGAGCGACATGTCGAGGACGCAGTTGTGGCCCTCGTCGAGGTGCACGTCGTAGACCAGGCCGAGGTCGACCACGTTGATACCGAGCTCGGGGTCGACGACGTCCTTCATCGCCTCGACCACGTCGTCCTTTGAGACGGTCGCGGTTCCGGTGCCGCCGCCCTGCGCCTCAGGGACGTCGGGAAGGTCGGAGTGATCAGCCATTGCGGGCCTCCAATGATTGGGCGGTGGCATCTTTCCAAGCCATCCACGACAGTAGCGCGCACTTGACGCGCGCCGGGAACTTCGCGACTCCCGCGAAGGCGATGCCGTCCTCGAGGACGTCCTCGTCGGGCTCGACCTGACCCTTGCCCTGCATGAGCTCGAGGAAGGTCTGGTGGACCGAGAGGGCCTCGTCGACCGGCTTGCCGATGACCAGGTCGGCCATCACGGAGGCCGACGCCTGGGAGATCGAGCAGCCGACGCTGTCGTAGGACACGTCGTCGACGACGCCGTCGGACAGGTGCACCCGCAGCGTGATCTCGTCGCCGCAGGTGGGGTTGACGTGGTGCACCTCGG
>JBAUWM010000315.1:0-3428 GCA_049583775.1 Nocardioides sp. | reverse complement strand
CAGCACGTGTGGGCCTTCATGGGCGACGGTGAGATGGCCGAGCCCGAGTCGCTCGGCGCGATCCGCGTCGCGGCCCGCGAGGAGCTCGACAACCTCACCTGGGTCATCAACTGCAACCTGCAGCAGCTCGACGGGCCGGTGACGGGCAACGGCAAGATCATGCAGGAGCTCGAGTCCAACTTCCGCGGCGCCGGCTGGAACGTGATCAAGGTCGTCTGGGGCCGCGAGTGGGACGCCCTGCTCGCCGCGGACGTCGACGGCGTCCTGGTCAACCGGATGAACTCCACGCCCGACGGCCAGTTCCAGACCTACTCGACCGAGGACGGCGCCTACGTGCGCGATCACTTCTTCGGCAGTGACCCCCGGCTGCGCAAGATGGTCGAGCACATGTCCGACACGCAGATCCAGAAGCTGCCGCGCGGCGGGCACGACTATCGCAAGGTCTACGCGGCCTTCGACTCGGCCACCAAGCACGTGGGTCAGCCGACCGTGATCCTGGCCAAGACCGTCAAGGGCTGGACCATCGATTCTCTTGAGGGCAAGAACGCCACTCACCAGATGAAGAAGCTCACCAAGGACGACCTGAAGCGCTTCCGCGACCGGCTGTACCTGCCGATCTCCGACCGCGATCTCGAGCGTTCCTACGAGGAGACCGGCTCCGCACCGTTCTTCCACCCGGGCGAGCACGCGCCCGAGATCGAGTACATGCTCGATCGGCGCAAACAGCTGGGCGGATCGCTGCCGCAGCGCACCGTGAGCGCCAAGCCGCTCAAGCTGCCTGGCGACGCGGTCTACGCCGACTTGAAGAAGGGGTCGGGCAAGAACTCGATCGCCACCACGATGGCGGTGGTCCGGCTGCTGCGCGACTGGATGAAGGACCCCGAGATCGGTCAGCGCATCGTGCCGATCGCCCCCGACGAGTACCGCACGTTCGGTATGGACTCGATGTTCCCGAGCGCGAAGGTCTACAACCCGGGCGGCCAGAAGTACGAGGCGGTCGACCGGAAGCTGCTGCTCGCCTACAAGGAGTCCGAGCAGGGCCAGATGCTGCACGAGGGAATCTCCGAGGCCGGGGCGATGGCCTCAGCCACGGCGGCGGGCTCGACGTATGCCACTCACGGCGAGCACATGATCCCGTTCTACATCTTCTACTCGATGTTCGGGTTCCAACGCACCGGCGACTCGATTTGGGCAATGGCCGACCAGCTGGCGCGCGGGTTCCTCATCGGCGCGACCGCCGGACGCACGACGCTGACCGGCGAGGGGCTTCAGCACGCCGATGGCCACTCTCCCTTGTTGGCTGCCACCAACCCCGCGGTCGTGCACTACGACCCCGCCTTCGCCTACGAGATCAGCCACATCATGCGCTCGGGCCTCGAGCGCATGTATGGCACGGCCGGCCCCGACGGCAACGGCGAGAACGTGATCTTCTACATCACGGTCTACAACGAGCCGGTGGCTCAGCCGGCCGAGCCCGACGACGTCGACGTCGACGGCATCCTGCGTGGCCTCCATCACGTCGCCGCCAGCGATGGCGACGGACCGCGCGTGCAGCTCATGGCCTCCGGGGTCGGGTTCCCGTGGGTGCACGAGGCCGCGCGCCTGCTGCGCGAGGAGTGGGGGGTGCAGGCAGACACGTGGTCAGTCACCTCGTGGAACGAATTGGCCCGCGACGCCGTCGCCGCCGAGGACTGGAACCTCCTGCACCCCGACGACGAGCAGCGGACGCCGTACGTCACGACCAAGCTGGCCGGCAGCAACGGCCCGTTTGTGGCGGTCTCCGACTACATGGCCGCGGTGCCGCTGCAGATCGCCCGCTGGGTGCCCGGCGACTACTGCGTGCTCGGTGCCGACGGGTTCGGTTTCGCCGACACCCGCCCAGCCGCACGGCGCTACTTCAAGATCGATGCTCAGTCAGTCGTCGTCCGGTCGCTGCAGGCGCTGTCCGACGCCGGCGAGATCGAACCGTCCCTGGTCAGGAAGGCGCTCGACCAGTACCGCATCAGCGATCCGACCGCGGTCTCTGGCATTGCTCAGGAGGGCGGCGACGCCTAGGCAGTCGTCACCCGGTCGGACATCGAGGTGACGGTGCCACGCACCGGTGAGAGTGAGCCGTTCTGGCCCGACTTGAGCAGGGTGCGCCACCGCGACCGCGAGTAGGTGGCCGGCTGGGTCGTGGAGATCCAGTCGTTCACGATCCGCACGAACCGCTCGGGGTGGTCCTTGTGCGGGAAGTGACCGGCGTTCGGGATCACTTCAACGCGTGCTTTCGGCGCCAACGCGGCGGCGTTGCTCGCATGCCGCACCGGGATCACCATGTCGTCGCGTCCCCAGACCACCGCCATCGGCATGGCCTCGGTGAGGTAGGCGCGATCGGCCATCGTCACGATCTGACCCTTCCAGTCCACGACGGCGCGCACCACGTGCCGGATCGCAGCCCGGGTCTGGGGGTCCTTGAACGATTCGTAGATGTCGGCGATCTCGCCGAGGTCGCGGGTGGCCTTCCATCCGGTGTGCGACATGGTGCGTAGGCCGGACATGGCGACCTGACGCACGCCCGGGAGCGTCATGAGCCCCATCGCCTGGTGGAAGCCCGGAGTGGTGATCGCCCGGATAACCGGGGTGACCTCCGGGCCGAGCCCGCCCGAGGAGACCAGCATCATTCGCTCGGTGCGCTCAGGGAACTGGTAGGCGAACTGCAGTGCCACGCCGCCGCCGAAGCTGTGCCCGACCACCGTGACCTTGTCGATGCCCAGGACGGTCAGCAGGTCACGCATTCCGTTGGCGTACCCGCCCACGCTGTAGTCGGCCCGCGGCTTGTCCGAGCGACCGTGACCGAGCAGGTCTGGGGCAATCACGGTGTACCGCTTGGCCAACGCGTCGATCACCGGCGTCCACGTGGTGTGGTCGCAGGCGAGCCCGTGCAGGAGCAGAAGTGCCGGCCCCGAACCCTTCTTCACGAACGCACGACTGTGACCATGCAAGGTGACGTACTGCACCTCGTGTGCGTCAACGCCTGGGCCTGTGGTGTCCGGCACGCTTCTTCTCCCCTCAGCAGCAAGATTCAGGATTCAACCACGTGCGTCAGGCCGTCGAACGGTTGTGGTCGTCCTGTTACACAGAATTGCCTTTCGGGCGCCGGGTGACACCGGCTGCAGGCTAGGGTCGCGCGAGTGGCACGCCGTCCGGTCCAGTCCTCGCCTCGCGAGCAGGCCGCGGCCGCCTTGGTCCGCTCCACGGGCGCCCTCAGCACCGTGGCCACGGCCCGGATGGAGAACGACTTCGCTTGGTTCCGTGACCTGGGTGCCGAAGAGAGGTCCTGGGTCGGGCAGATCGTCCAGGCCGGTATCCGCGACTTCGTGGAGTGGTATCGCGACGACGCCACGGGCGATACCGAGTCGTTCGCGGTGGCGGCCTCGGTGTTCGGC
>JBAUWM010000314.1:0-7287 GCA_049583775.1 Nocardioides sp. | reverse complement strand
TCAAGCGCGCGGCGTTCCTGGCGTTCGGCGTGGCCGGCGTGGCCGGGCTCGTGCTCGCCGCCAGCACCGCGTGGTGGCTGCTTGCGGTCGGCGCAGTGTCGGTGCTCGCCGCGTGGTTCTACACCGGTGGTTCGACGCCCTACGGCTACCTCGGCCTGGGTGAGGTGATGGTGTTCGTGTTCTTCGGGCTGGTTGCCGTGATCGGCACGACCTACGTGCAGATCGAGGCCTGGTCGTGGGCCGCGTGGTGGGCCGGTGTCGGGATCGGCGCGCTCGCGTGCGCGATCCTCGTAGTCAACAACCTGCGCGACATCCCCACCGACACAGTGGCCGGCAAGCTCACCCTCGCGGTGCGCCTCGGCGACCGACGTACGCGCCGTCTCTACACCGCCTTGGTGCTGGCCGCTGCGCTGTGCGTGGTGGCCGTGGCCGCCATCACCACGTGGTGGGCGCTCGCCGGCCTCGGCTTCCTCGTCGTGGCCGGGCGCGGAGTCCGCGTCGTGATGGGCGGCGCGGTCGGACCTGGCCTCATCCCGGTGCTGCAGACGACCGGCGTCGCCGAGCTGGCCTGGGCGGCCCTGGTGACCGTCCCACTCGCGCTCGTCTGAGCCCGAGTCGGCATCCGCTTGCGCCGACTCGGCGTGTCAGTCGACGTCTTCCCTGGAGCGCTGCTCCTCGAACCGGGACGTCGCGCCCTCGGCGCGCACCTGCACCCGTCGGGCCAGCGCCTCACGCTGGTTGCGCAGCACGTAGTAGGACCCCACGCCACTGATCACGAACGCGATGATCAAGGTGATGCCGGGTGCGGCCTCGCCCGCGATCAGCAGCCAGGCGCCGGTCACCGCAGCCCACGTGACCAGAAATAGGACGATCCGTGCGAGTGTGTAGATCCAGAACTCCTTCACGGAGGTCAGGGTAACCAACGGCCGGGTTACCGGTGGGGCTCTACATTGGAGAGGTGCTTCGGTTCATGTTCGTGCTGATCCTGTTCGCGGTGGCGACCTACCTCCTCGTGCGGATGATCCAACAGCGCGGCCTGATGCCCGAAGCGCCTCAGATGCCGCAGCGACCGCGCCGTCAGCCGCCCCGCAAGATGGTGGCACCTGACGACGACGAGGATTTTCTGCGCGACCTCGACCGCAAGCGGCTCAACCCGGACGACCCCGAGGCCTGACCTGCCGATCGGCAGCAATCTGACCGGAGAATCTGCCCGGCTCGGGGGAACGCTCAGCCCTTCACACCGCGGAAGTAGCCGATGGCGCCGGATCGTTCGAGATGGGGCTCGATGATGCCGCGGGCGCCGAGCCAGTCGGTGATCTGAGTTCCGGTGCATCCCGGGCCGAGCAGGCCGGCGAGCCGACCGACCCGCCGCATGGGTTCGTGGTGGATACCGGAGTCGTTGAGCACGGCGCTGCCGGAGATGATCCCGCCGGGCTTGAGCACCCGCACCATCTCGACCACGGCACCGGCCGGATCAGGGAAGCAGTGCAGACCGGTGAACGAGATCACCATGTCAAAGGTGGCGTCCTCAAAAGGCAGATCGCCGACGTCGGCCACGCGCGGAACGACTTGATCGCTCAGACCGCGCTCGCGGGCGGCGTCCATCGTGCGGTCGAGCATCGACTGGGCGATGTCAGCGGCGACGTACTCGATGCCCTGACCGGGCGTCAGGCCACGGAGCGCGACACCACCGCCGCACGGGACGTCGAGCACACGCGACCCGGCGGGGAGGGTGCTGATCTCGCCGGTCGCCGTGTAGAGGCGGCGCAGGTCGCTCTGGATACCCACGCCCCACATCAGGCCTCCGGCCAGCGGGTGCTCGACTGACCAGTCGTAGATGCCAGCCCACAGGGGGTCGTCGCTCCACCCACCGAGTCCGGGAACCTTCACGTGATCTCCTCCAAGAACTCGCGGGTCGCCGCTGCTACCCGCGCCAGGATGGCAGGCGGCACGACTCCGTCACCAGAGGCGCTCAAGGCGTGATCGACATCGGGGAGCTCGAGCACCCGACAATCGAGAGACCGCGCCACGTCGACGTCGAAGAAGGGGTCGGCGGTGCCGCCCACCACCAGCTGCGGTGCGGGGTTGGCTCGGATGCCGGCCACGCATTCGACGTCGGTCAGCAGCGGCGTCAACCACACTGCCGGCCACGACCGGTTGGCGGCGACGCCACTGGCCCGGGTGCCGAGCGACTTGCCGACCACCAGGTCGCAGCCGTCAGCTGCGGCTGAGGCCAGGTGCTCGACGACGAAGCCAGTCGGATCGTCGGGCAGCTCAGTCAGCGTCCACTCCACGGCGCAGACGTCGTAGTCGCCGGCCACCAGGACGTCGACGACACCGGAGATCACCGGCTGGGTGACCGGGTAAGCGCGCCCCGGGAGCACCACCGCCCGGCGACTCACCCCACGGGGCCTAGGAGATCGGGTGATCGCAGCATCGCACGCGGGACGTCGAACGCATCGACAAAGTCGTCCGCGAGCGGGCGGATCTTGCGGCACAGGCTGTTGATCTCGCGGCTGATCGTCTTGCTGCGCTGGGAAGTGAGTCGCCCGTGCTCCATGAACCAGGCTCGGTCGGCCTCGATGCCGGTCAGCGCATGTAGGTCGCAGAGCAGGTTGATGGCCACCTTCAGATCACCGTCGGGCAGCGCCTGCGCCTTCTCGATGAAGGCCTCGAGCACCAGCCGCTCCATGTGGGCCTTCGCCGCCGCGATCACGTGGTCCTGAACGCGCGAGAAGACCACGCCCGGGTTCATGTCCTGGTCGATGCCGCGCTTGAGCCGTCGGGCCACTCCGCCGAGCATGTGCTCCTCGCGGAAGCGGTACATCGCCAGCTGGTACTCGGGGTCGAGTAGGCCAGCTTCTTGGTCCCAGCCATCGGCGCCCCCCGGCAGCACGTCCTTGATCCGCTCGAGCAGCTTGTGCACGTTAGTCTTCTCGAGCACCGTCTCGACGGCCAGGCCTGCGACGAAGCGCACCATGCCGAACTGGTCGAGGTCCTCGAAGTCGCTGGAGTAGTCGGTGAGAAGGCCCTTTGCCACTAGCTGCAACAACACGTGGTTGTCACCCTCGAACGTCGTGAAGACGTCGGTGTCTGCCTTGAGCGCCGTGAACCGGTTGACGGCAAGGTAGCCGGCACCGCCGCAGGCCTCACGGCACTCCTGGATCGTGCGGGTCGCATGCCAGGTGCCGAGCGCCTTGGTACCGGCGGCTCGCGCCTCAAGCTGGCGTCGGGTGACCTCGTCGTCGGCGACTCCCGAGAACACGTCGTGCAGCTGGGCGGCCACGACGTCCTGGGCGAAGTGCAGGGCGTAGGTGCGCGCGAGCAGCGGGAAGAGTCGCCGCTGGTGCAGACCGTAGTCGAGGAGCAGCTCTTCCTCGGTGTCGCTGGAGGCCTCGAACTGACGGCGCCTCAAGGCGTACTTGGTGGCAATGGTGATGGCCACCTTGGCAGCGTTGATACCGGCGCCCCCGACGCACACGCGGCCCTGCACCAGCGTTCCGAGCATGGTGAAGAACCGCTTGTTGGCGTTCTCGATCTCGCTCACGTACTCCCCGTCGGGGGTGACGTCGGCAAAGCGGTTGAGCAGAGCCTCGCGCGGCACCCGGACTCCGGAGAACCAGAGCTTGCCGTTGTCGACGCCGTTGAGCCCCATCTTGAGTCCGTCGTCCTCGATGCGGACGCCGTCACATGGCTGCCCTCCGCTTCGGATCGGCACCACGAACGCGTGCACGCCGCGACCTTCGCCATCGACCTCGAGCTGGGCGAACACCACTGCCACCTCGCCGTGCTTGGCGGCGTTGCCGATGTAGTCCTTCGACGCGTCCTCGCGCGTGGTCTCGAGCACGAACTCTTCGGTGGCGGGGTCGTAGGTGGCCACCGTGCCGAGGGCCTGCACGTTGGAGCCGTGCCCTGTCTCGGTCATCGCGAAGCAGCCGAGCAGTCGGCCACTCACGATGTCGGCGAGATACTGCTCGTGGTGCTTCTCGGTGCCCAGCTGCAGGATCGCGCCGCCGAAGAGCCCGAACTGCACGCCCACCTTGACTAGCACCGACAGGTCGCCGTAAGCGAGCGTCTCGAAGGCAGCCACCGACGCGCCCAGGTCGCCACCGCCACCGAACTTCTCCGGGAAGCCGTAGCCCGTCTGGCCGGTGCCGGCCATCTCGATCACGATGTCGCGCACCTGGTCGCGATAATCGTCGCGACTCATCGTCTCGGCGTCTTCGAGGATTCCGGCGTGATCTGACAGTGCGCTGCGCACGAGATCGCGCTGCGCTGCGTAGGTGCCGTCGAGCAAGACCTTCAGGGCTTGGACGTCGACCGTCGGTTCGACGTATTGACCTTCCTGCTCCTCCGCGGCCGGAGCCTCGGTCTCGTTCGGGCTGATGGTGTCGGTCGGGGCCGTGTCAATCGCCATGCCACCACGCTACCCAGGCATCGAGAGCCCAACCGGAAGTTGGCTCCCGATCAGTCGACGCTGACGGGCACCGACGAGGTGGTGGTCGTCGGGTGCGAGTGCAGACTTCGTCTGTCGAACTTCTGCCCCGTGGCGATGCCGCCGACGTAGAAGGCGACGAACGCGATCATGATGCCGGCGACATCGTCGGCGATGTAGTGCCAGCCGAAGTAGATGGTGGCCACCACGGTGATGCCGAAGTTGGCCCAGAACACGATCTTCATCGCCTGGTTGCGCACCGTGTACTGCACCATCAGTGCCCAGAGCAGCGTGATCGCGCAGTGCAGGCTGGCGAATCCGGCAACCGAGTTCACGATGCCCTCGACGCTCTGGCCGTCGTAGCCACCGTGGACCACGAGGTCCCGGGTGCGGTCGAGCGAGTCGATCAAGTCGGTGGTCGGGGTATGAGTCAGATCCGTATAGCCGGAGGGGAAGTGGAAAGCCGGCCCCAGCGTGGGCAGGGCGTAGTAGGACAGGGTGCCCAACGACCACGCGATGCACTGCGACGTGACGAACCAGTAGGCGAACGAAATGTTGTGCGACCACACGATCCACACCGTCACGAGCACCGGAACCAACGCCACGAACATCAAGTAGACGTAGGACAGGATGTGCGCCGAGAACGAGGTGCCGAGGATGTCGTGCAGCGCCGGCCCAGGCCGACTCCCGAAGAAGAGCACTTTGTCGAGCAGGTTGAGCTCGCGGTCGAACATGTCGTTGGGGTTGTCGAACGAGCGCACGAACGGCAGCGCCGACTTGAGGTTTCGGTAGCTGACGTAGGTGACGTAGAAGCAGACGATGCCGAGCGAGACCACCAGCATCCGCTCGCGGGTCCAGTGCGACCGCAGCCGCTCGCGCGCCACCGCCACCATCGCGGTCGGCCGGAACCGGGAGAACCACAGCGCTCGGGGCACGATGTCTGCGGCGAGTGCCAGCAGCAGGAGCAGCGGCAGTCGAGCCCACGAGGGACCGAGGAACTTTCCTTCAGGGTCGAGCAGTGGCCGGTCGTACTTCAGTGAGACGACCAACGCCAGCACACCCATGACGACGGAGAGCCCGACGAGGGTGGCATAGGCGCGGCGATACACCTGCTCAGTCTAGGGTCTGGCCGCGAGTGATTCTGGCCAGCCTGGTTGCGTCGACGGCCAGCGTGACCCGCTCCCCCGGTCCGGCATGGCCGAACCTCGACCACGACGACGCGACGGCGTCCACCTCGCCCACCCCATCGACGTCGACCACGAGGCGTACCTGGTCAGGGGTGGCCCTCGCCGCGACGACGCTGCCCACCAGCCCAGGCCGATCGGGGTCGCCTGCGGTGAGCGCTGAGCGACGTACGGCCACCTCCGCTGAGGCAGGAAGCTCGGCGGCGGCCAGCACCCGCGCCGCTGCGACCCCCTCGAGCACTCGGGCGTAGCCCAAGAACAATGCGGTCTCGGCGTCGACAGGCGCGGCCCACACGTCGGCGATCGGACCCTGTTGCACGATGAGTCCGGCCCGCATCACCACCAGGTAGTCGGCGATCGCGAAGGCCTCCTCCTGGTCGTGGGTGACCAGGAGCGTGGTGGTGCCGGCCGCGCGCAGGATGGCGCGCAGGTCAGTGGCCAGGCGCTCGCGCAGCGTGGCGTCGAGCGCAGAGAGCGGCTCGTCGAGCAGTAGCAACCGCGGATCGGCGGCGAGCGACCTCGCTAGAGCGACCCGCTGCCGCTCCCCTCCAGAAAGAGTGGTGGGCAACCGGTCGCCGAAGCCCTCCAGACCCACCAGCGCCAACAACTGAGCCACTCTCTCGGCGATGCCGGGGCTGCGCCGCAGGCGCAAGGGGTACCCGATGTTGCGGGCCACACTGAGATGCGAAAAGAGTTGACCGTCTTGGAACATGAGCGCGAAGCCGCGCTTGTGCGTCGGCACTCCGCGTAGGTCGGCGCCGTCCCAGCTGATCTGACCCGCGGTCGGTCGCTCGAGCCCGGCCACGGCCCGCAGCAGCGTCGACTTGCCCGAACCCGACGGGCCCAAGACCGCGACGACGGCGCCGTCGGGCACCGTGAGGGTGGCGTCGATGACCGCCGGGGTGCCGTCGTAGGCGACGGACACACCGTCGAGACGAAGCATCACCAACCTCCCAACGTTGGCACACGGAGTCGTTCGACCACCAGCATGACCGTGGCCGTGACCGCTGCGAGCAGCACGGCTGCCGCCAACGCCATCCCGTAGTTGCCGACGCCTGGGTGGCCGAGCAGTCGAAAGATGACGATCGGCAGCGTGGGGTGGTCGGCCCGGCTCAAGAACGACGTCGCGCCGAACTCGCCGAGCGAGACCGCGAACGCGAACCCCGCGGCCGCCACGAGAGGCCGGACGAGCACCGGTACGTCGACAGTCAGGGCCGTACGCACCGGGCCTGCCCCGAGCGACGCAGCGGCCTGACGCTGGCGATCGTCGATACCGCCGAGCACCGGCACCAGCGTGCGGACCACGAGCGGAAGCGCCACCAGTGCCTGGGCAATCGGCACCAGCAGCGGCCAGGTGCGCAGGTCGAGTGGCTCACGACCCAACGTGACCAGGAAGCCGAAACCGAGGGTGACCGCGGAGACCCCCAGCGGCAGCATGAAGAAGCCGTCGAGCACCGCCCGGGTGCGCCGTTCGGTCGTCGAACGCGAGCGGCGCGTGACCACCAGGGCGACGAGCAGGCCCAGGAGAAGCGAGATCCAGGTGGCATCCAGGGCTGTCTGCAGCGAGTTGCGCAGGGCGGTCGTGACGGGCACGACGAGAGCGCCGTCGGTGCCCGTCGTAGCAAGTGCTCGGTAGTGCCCGAGGCTCCACCGGTCGTCGACACGCAG
>JBAUWM010000313.1:0-1558 GCA_049583775.1 Nocardioides sp. | reverse complement strand
CGGTCGACGAGTCGGCACGCACCATCACTGGGCGTCAGCAGCTCGACTGGCTCAAGCGCCGTCTCTCCAGCAGCAACGCCCGCTGGCAGCTGGTCGGCAACTCGGTGATGATCGCGCCGCTGTCGGTGGGAGGTCTGCCGGCGCCGATCGCCGATGCGCTCAACGTCGGCTTGCAGGGCGCCGTGTCGTCCAACGGCGTACCTCTCAACCCGGATGCGTGGGACGGCTACACCGACGACCGTCGCGAGCTGTTCGGCCACATTCGGCGGCACGACCTCGACAACGTCGTCTTCCTCACCGGCGACATCCACACCGGTCTAGCGGCCGATCTGCCCGTCGACAAGGCCAGCTATCCCTTGGGCGAGACCGCCGGCGTCGAGCTGGTGTGTGCGTCTGTCACGTCGGGCAACTTCGACGACGAGCTCAGCAGCCCGCCGCACACGTCGAGCGAGGTGATCGCAGCCGCCTTGGTGGCGAGCAACCCGCACTACAAGTACGTCAACCTCGACGACCACGGCTACTGCGTGCTCGACGTGACGCCGCAGCGCGTTCAGTGTGACTGGTGGATCGTCGGCGACCGCCGCAAGCGCGACACCGGTGTCCGCCACGACGGGTCGCTCCAGGTGCGGAGCGGGGTCGGTCGGCTCGAGCCGGCCAACCGGCCGCTCTGAAGCTCAGTCGACCGGGAACTCTTGGGTGATCACCTTGGTCTTGCCGAGAGCTTCCACGGTGATGGTGCCGCCTTCGGCGGTACCCGCGGGAACGTCAAAGGTGACGTCGACGGTTACGGTTTCGCCCGGCCCGGCCTTGGTGGTCGGAGCGTCGAAGTTCGGGCCGAGGGCGAACGCGTTCTCGTAGACGTTGCCGTCGGCGTCAGTGAAGGTCCAGGTGAGGTCGAAGATGGCGTCTGCCTTCTTCTTCTTGCCGGTGTAGGTGGCCTCGACCACCGCGAGCACGTATTGACCCTTGGGCTTCTGGTTGAACTTGTTGGCCTCGATGACCGTGGCGGTGCCGTCGGCCTCGATCTCGGTCACGAGCACGTCCCACGGACCGACGCTCACTGGCTTCTCCACATCGGGAGTCTCCGATTCGGTGGCGTCGCTGGACGGCGCGCTCGAGGGAGTGGCCTCAGGCTCGTCGTCGTCGCCGCTGCAGGCGGTCACCACGAAAGCCAGGGCGAGCACAGCGATGAGCAATCGGAGCGGGACCGAGATGGAACGTGGGGTAGCCATTCACACAGGTTATGCCGAGCGCTCAATAGCGGAGCCTCAGGGTGCCGGGACACGCTCAGGTCAGCTCGGCGAAGTCATACCGGCCGCTGGCTCCGGAGCGGACAAGTACCGGACGCCCGTGGCTCAGCAACGCGGCCAGGTCGGCGGTCGGCTGCCATTCAACAGACGCGTCCCGCATCTCCCGGCCGCCGGCGGCGGCCTGCTCGACCCGCGCTCGGAGCGCGGAGGGGTCGTCCAGCTCGCGACGGTAGGCCTGAAGCTCGGCGATCACTGCGTCCAGTGCCTCACCCAGCGGCACGCGGTTCTCGGCCAGCATGTTGAGGGTG
>JBAUWM010000312.1:0-2517 GCA_049583775.1 Nocardioides sp. | reverse complement strand
GTACTCGGCCGTCTGAATCTTCTGGGACATGACTAGCTCCAAGCCGGAGGGACAACTTCGCAGGCCTACGTCACACCACTCGAGGAGAGGCGAGATCTAGCAGATGTGCTGTTTCTCAGGGTGCCATGAACTCGCCCTGCTCCACGCCCCACAGCGCGTGGAGCAGGGCGCGCAACCGACACCACCGTTGCCCGGCGCTGGACGCGCCCACTGGTCAACTGAAATGACGAAACCCGGCTCCGAGGTGCACGTCTGTGCTGATCAGAGCCGGGTTTTTGTGTGAGCCGCCTGTCAGAATCGAACTGACGACCTAGTCATTACGAGTGACTCGCTCTACCGACTGAGCTAAGGCGGCGTGCTGCCCGTGGGCAACCCGCAGAAGTATAGGGACGTCGTGCGCGGACGTGAAAATGGTCAGCTCACTGTCGCGAACGCCCGCCCGTTCTCCACGTCAGGCAGGCACCACGGGAGCCGTGTCGGGGTGGTGCCTCCGACGCCACCAGCTCGCGAGGGCGAGTCCGGTGGCGCTGTCCCAGAGCCCCCACAGCGCTGCCACCAGAACGACGCCACCGAGGTCGCCGAAGAACGCCAGCGCGAGCACGACGGCAAGTGCGGTGTTGCGCACTCCGAGCTCAAAGGTCATCGCGCGGGTGCCGGAAACCGAGAGCCGACAGGCCCGCGCGGTGGCGTAACCGACTCCGAGAGCCAGCAGGTTCTGCGCCCCGATCGGCAGGGCGACGTCACCCACGTAGTCGACGAAGACATCGAACTGGCCGGCGAGGCCGCCCACCACCACGAGCAGCAGGAGCACCAGCACTCCCGGCTCGACGTAGCCCTTGACCCGCTCGGCGAAGCTCGACCAGCGCCAGCCCACGAAGAGCCCCGCGGCAAAGGGCAACCCGATCAGCAGCGCCACCTCACCGACCACGTCCCACGGCTCCAGCGACACGTCGCGCAGCAGCGCTTCGGCGTTGGAGTTGAGGCCGCTCCAGAACGCGAACGCGATCGGGGTCGCCACCACGGCGAGCACGTTGGAGACGCCGGTCAGCGAGATCGAGAGCGCGACATCGCCGCGGGCACGGTGAGTGAGCAAGTTCGACAGGTTGCCGGCCGGGCAGCACGCCACGAGCAGCATGCCGATCGCCACTGACCCGCGCACGTCGAGCGCCAGGGTGAGCAGCACCGTGAGGGCAGGCGCCACGACGTACTGCGCGATCACACCGACCGCGATGACACCGGGGCGACGCACGACGTCGCGGAAGTCGGCGAGCTTGGTGTCGAGGGCGATGCCGAAGAGAAAGAGCCCGACCACGATCTTGGTGGCCAGCTGCAGGCCGCCGGGAAGGTCGAGGGTCAGCTGATCGATGTCCGGGGCTGCAAGCAGCAAGTGGCAGGGGACTGTCATTTGGCAACAGGATGACAGTTTGCGTCGAACGGCGCTACGGTGCGCCGGTGATCACCCCGCGCGTCAGTGGTTCTGAGCCCCAGTTCATCGGCTACCCCCAGGCGCCCGAGGGGGCGCCCAACGTGGTGATGATCGTGTTGGACGACGTCGGCTTCGCCCAGCTCGGTTGCTTCGGCGCGACGCTGAACACGCCCAACATCGACCGGCTCGCCGCCGACGGGCTGCGCTACAACCGCTTCCACGTCACCTCGGTCTGCTCGTCAACGCGGGCAGCGCTGCACACCGGGCGCAACCACCACGCCGTCGGCATGGGCGTGACCGAGGAGGCGGCACTCGGCTTCCCGGGCTACACCGGACGAATCCCACCTTCGGCCGCGATGCTCGCGCGGATCTTGCGCGACGCCGGCTACAACACGATGTCGGTGGGCAAGTGGCACCTGACGCCGAAGGGCGAGTACTCCTCGGCCGGGCCCTTTCACCGCTGGCCGCTGGGCATGGGCTTCGAGCGCTTCTACGGCTTCCTCGGGGCCGAGACCAGTCAGTGGGCGCCCGAGCTGGTGCGTGACAACACGCAGGTCGAGCCGCCCAAGACCCCCGAGGAGGGCTACCACCTCACCGAGGACCTCGTCGACGAGTCGATCCGGATGATCCAGGACCAGCAGCAGGCCCAGGCCCGCAAGCCGTTCTTCCTGCACCTGGCCACCGGCGCCGCGCACGCGCCCCACCAGGTGCCGCCGGAGTGGGTGACTCCTTACGAGGGCCAGTTCGACGACGGCTGGGAAGCCTGGCGTGATCGGGTCTTCGCCCAGCAGGTGGCGGCTGGCGTCGTCCCGACCGACACCGTGCTGACGCCGCGCCCCGAGTGGGTGCCCGAGTGGTCGACCTTGCCTGCCGACCAGCGCCGCCTGTTTGCGCGTTACATGGAGGTGTTCGCAGGGTTCATGACCCACACCGACCACCACCTCGGCCGACTCTTCGACTACCTCGACGAGCGCGGCATCGCCGACAACACGTTGGTGATGGTGCTCTCCGACAACGGGGCGAGCGCCGAGGGCGGTGTGACCGGCACGCTCAACGAGGCGGCCGGATGGCTCGGCCACCAGGAGGACGTC